>JAVBQW010000230.1:0-14138 GCA_031548665.1 Thermoguttaceae bacterium | reverse complement strand
TCACCGCTCATCATCGGCAGCACCGTTCTTTACGCCCTGGCGGCGGCGCTGGCCTGCTGGTTTCTCGTTCGAATTTGGGACATCTACACGACCCGCTATCTCGGCAACCTGTCGACGATGTGCGAATCGCTTTACGTCAACGTTACGTATTTTCAACTCTATTTGCGGCTCTGGGGCTTCGGGTTGCTCGCAATCTTCGTCATCACGGGACTCCTGCTCTGGATGTGGCCGATCACCGTGGCGTTGATGTTTCTGTTTTACGTGTTGCCGCGATTGTTGTTGCAATTTTACATCAAACGACGAAAGATGATTTTTCGCGACCAACTCGTTTCCGCGATGAACGTCATCTCGAACTCCGTCAAAGCGGGACTCGCTCCCATCGAAGCGATTCGGATTGCCGGAGAGGAGATTCCTGATCCGCTCTGTTTCGAATTCAAACGAATCGCCAGGGAATACAATCGGGGCCGCTCCTTCGTCGAAACGCTCGACGACGCCAAGAAGCGGCTCAACCTGCCGAGCTTCACGCTCTTCGTCTCCGCTCTGACGGCGAACCATAAACGCGGTGGCAACGTCACGGAAGTTCTCGAACGCCTCCGAAAAAGTCTCATCGAGAACCAACGGCTCGAACGCAAACTCGAAGCGGAAACCGCGTCCGGTAATCTCGTGATCCTGATCCTGTCCGTTTTTCCGTACTTTTTCCTCGCTTTATCCTTTCTCATCAATTACGACGCGACGACCCTGCTCTTTACCTTGCTGGTCGGGCAGTTTCTGTTTGCGGCGGTTCTCCTCCTGACATACATCGGTTTTCGATGGGGGAACAAAATCATGAACATCGATTTTTAGCGTTCAACGAATACATATTCCCGTTTGGTTGTCAGTGTAGAGTGTAGAGTACAAAGTGTAGAGTTCGTCTTTCTACACTCTACACTCTACACTCTACACTCTACACTCCACACTCCATAAGCCGTGTCTACAGAATCTTTTCTTTCCGTTCGTTGGGAGCTCCTGTTCATCGCTTCGGCGTGTCTGGGAGTTTCCGTGTTTATCGCCCTTTGGACGCTCCTTGATCTCGGTCGCCGTCCCTCGGAGATTTCCGATGCGTACAATTACGACGAGATGCGTTTCAAGCAGCTTCGAGCGGCGAGTTGGACGTTCCGTCACGGCGAACGCCTCCTCCTCCAATTCGCGTCGTGGTATCGAATTCGTGAGCTCAGTCAACGCGCGTCGATGACGGACGACGCCAAGCTGACACGTGGTCAAGTCGTCGAACAGGCGGTCGGATTGGTCTATCCGAAGGTTCCGTGGAAATCAGAGGAGTTCCTGGCGTTGCGGCTCACGGAGTCGCTCCTGGTCGGCGGCATGACGACGATTCTCCTTTGGAATCTCGTCGAACCGGTCACGGGAGCCGTTTTCGGCCTCGTTTTCGGATGGACGTATTATGAATTACAAGTCCAATCGATCATCGAAGACGGTAAACGAGTTCGCGACCTGATCCGGCAGCGGCTGCCGTTCGTGATGGACCTGATGGCTCTGACTCGCGGTGCCGGCGCTTCGTTCATTGAAAGCATCGAAACCGCGACCCGGGAAAACGACGACCATCCCATCGGCGATGCTCTCGGAGAAGTTCTTCGACTTCTCGCTCATGGTCGTACTCAACAACAGGCGATGAACGGTTTGGCCGACAAAGTCAACGAGGAAACCGTTTCCGAACTCGTGTTCGCGATCAACAAGGCCGACGAACTGGGAACGCCGATTGCGCAAACGCTGGCGGAACTCGCCGACCAAATGCGACTGAAACGGCAACAATGGGGCGAAAAAGTCGCCGGGGAAGCGCAAGTCAAGATCATGTTTCCCGGCATCGTCATCATGGTCGCCTGCATTATCGTGATTATCGCGCCGATCCTCCTCGCGGCCCTGCGAGAGTTTTCTTCGTAAACGAAATTCCCGTCGCGCTGCGCGGCTGAAACGCAAGCGTTCGATCGACCGACCACCAAATTTTTTCTTACGACCCATGGCTTCACGTCTTCGAATCCTGCGAGGCTCCAACGAAGGGGCGACGTTCGACCTCGGTACCCAATTCATCCGGATCGGCAGCGATTCGGGCGGCGAAATTCGTCTTTCCGGTACGGGAATTCCCTCCGTCGCGTTGATCCTCGAGGTCCATGCGCCGACGAAGAGTTACCGAATTCATGATCGGACTCACGGTCGGCTGTTGCTCGGTGGAGAACCTCTCACCGGAAGCTCGCCGACTCCATGGAATCCTTCGCTGGAACTTTCCATCGACGACGTCGTGACGCTAATTCTGGAAGATGCGTCAACGGTTTCGGACGCCGCCGTTCCGATGCCGCCCCCGCTTCCGGGACGCCCGGTGGAACCTTCGAAAGCGTCGGAAACCGCGATATTGACGGAGTCTGCGATTCGGCGACCTCCTCTGGGCTCGACGCCCGCTCCGGCAGCGGGAGCGGGAGCGACGAAAAGTCCGGCCAAGGGAACGAATCCGAAAGACTCCAAACGACCGAACGAGCCGGCGCCGACGACGGTATCGACAGCGGAAACGCCGGAACCGGCGTTTCGATTGGCTTCGTCCGCCGCCGTGCCGGTGAAGAATAAAACGCTGGAAATGATCCAGATGCTGACGATTATCGTTCTCGCCGGAATCGCCTGCTGGGGAATCCTCTTTTTCGGCACGGAAACAACGTCCTCGGATCAAGGACCTCCCGTACGGTCGTTCGAAAGGTTATCCGACGAACTCTGGAAAGAAGTCGAGGCGAAAAGATTACCGGTCAAGTACATGGATACCCTGCAACGAGGCCGAAGCAACGAGAAACAGACGCCTCGACAAACGCTTGAATCCTATCTCGAAATGAAACAGGATATTTTGGTCAGGCAAAAAGAGCCGAGATACGTCGCCAATTCCCTGGACGAACCGTTGCTCAACTATTTAAGTCATCGGATTGGCGTCCTCCAGCAGGCGTTGACGAAGAAAAAGAAATAATCCGGACGGAAACCGACGATGTACGATCCTCTGAACCTGATTTGTCAAACTCCCTATGGAGAAAACTGGGCGGCGGTCGATTTCGACAGCGATCGCAAGGTCTCGCTCCTCAAGCTGCATTCCTACCTCTTGGACCGTGATCCGGAAAAAGTCTGGAAAAGCGTCGAATCGGGACTCGCGTTGAAGCATCCTCGATATCTTTCGCCTTTCGCCTGTGATCGGGAAAAAAAATGGATCCTGACGGAGCCTTACGGCGAAAAGGTTTCCGACCTGATCGCCGTTGGTCCGCTTCCCTCGATCGTCGTCCGCCGCGTCCTGCACGACTTGCTCGACGTCCTGAGTTATTTCGAGTCCCGGAACTTCATTCACGGGGATATTCGTCCAGAAATGCTCTTTTTACCGTACGACGAAACGCTGCCTCGCCGGGTTCAGCTCGGCTTTTCGCCGGGACCGCGGCTCGGCGACGAAATCCTGCTTGGAACGCGGAGCATGAAGTACTACACGCCGGAATGGATCAATCACGAATTCGGCGAAACGACGGCGGCGACCGACCTGTATTCCCTCGCTTTCACCGCGATGGAATTGTTGCTCGGTCCGGAATTCGACTCGAAATACGAACTGCTTGGAACCGATTACGAAACGCGCTGGATCGTCCTGCACAGCGACACGACGGAGCGGCTGCCGCCGATCGAACACTTGATTCCCGGGATCAGCAAGGATCTGTACCGATTTTTGCATTGTATTCTTCAGCGTAAGGTTTTACACCGCCCCAAGAGCGCCGAGGAAGCTCGGAAGTTTCTCGACGACGTTCCGAAAACCGTCGTTTTACCGACGCTGAACGAAATGTTCCTCCGAAAGCAGGAAGCGGAAAACAACCTGCAGAATTTTGTCGACGCCGACTCGAATTCGTCGGAATTCGAAGAAACCGCAACGAAAAGTTCGGCGACGACCCTCGCTTCCGACTACGCCGGGAAACTGGAAAAGCCGCCGGAAGAAGAGGAATCCGTCGTCGACCGAACGGTACGGGAAAATCTGCAACGGATCAAACAAAAACTCGATGATTTACAGGATTCGGACAATCCGGATCGAAAGCGGTTCGACTTTTTCGCCAAACAGCTTCATCGCCCGATCGTCCTGTTTCCGCTTCTCGGACTGTTCTTGACGTTCGCTCTGCTTGCCGGAATGTTTTTTTCGACGAAACCGGACGAAAAAAAACGCCCGATCGGCGAGGGAACGGCGTCGGCAAACAACTTGCCGAAAGCGTTCCCGACGTCGCTGCTTCCGAAAGAAGGAACCGCGTTCGACGCTGAAACCCGATTGCCGTTGCTTGCGACGGTCAGAAATCTCAAGGATTCCGCTCCGCTGGACATGCTGCTGATTCGGCCGGGACGCTTTCATTTTGGTGCTTCCGACAATCCGCTTCCCGGGGAGCGTTCCGGCGAGACCAAGGAGATTAAGCGTTTTTTTTACATCGGCGCGGAGCGGACGACCGTGAAGCAATACGAGACGTTGTTGTCGCGATCATCGCCATTGGAAACAGCGAAAACGACGATTACGCACACGGAAGCCGAACGGGTATGTGAAGCGGTGGGCGGTCGTCTGCCGACGGAAACGGAATGGGAGTTCGCCGCTTCCTTCGAAAAATCCGCTCTTCCCCAAGCATTTCTCGTCGACGGTCCGGAATGGTGTTCCGAGGAATACACGCCGGGGTTCATGGAAAAAGACGTTCGATCTTGGTTTCCGACGAAGCAACCGCTCTATCTCGTGAAGGGCGTTCCTCAATCGGGCGCCGCCGTACGACGCGGTTGGCGAATTCCGGTACCGGAAGACGGCGCTCCGGACGTTGGTTTTCGACCGGTCGTCGAGGTCGCTTTTTGATCGTTTTCCGTCGCGGTTGAATTGTCGATCAGGAAAATTTCGTCGAATACGTCGACAACGGCCGTTTCGCCGCGGATGAGATCGTTGACCGTGTATCCCTCCGCCAACGAATCGAAGACGAGAACACGTTGGTCGCGGCGGCCGAATGCGAGATAGGAGCTGGCGGGCTTCTTCATCAGTTCGTCGGCCTTGACTTCCGTGACGTTTTCGAATTGTCGGCTTTTCGGACGGAAAAAGGACGAGAAAAGCGATTTCGCGTCGGTTTCGAGCGGTTGTTCGTACCAACCGCAACCGAGGGGCGTCGTGATGGTTTTTCGCGGCGAAAAACCTCGTGCTTTTTTCGTATCTTTTTCGTCGAGGGTCGCCTCGACACCGGCGTGAACGATATGGGCAGCCCGATGGGCGCTGTCGGCCGCCGCCCGTTGATCCGTTTTCGCTTTCGGATCGACCGATTCGAGGACGATGCCGCAAGGATTCTTGCGCTCGCTTGCCGTCGCGAATTCGAGAGCGGCGGCGCAATCGAATGGAAGCTGTTTCGTCGAAATCGGTTTGACCGTTTTGGAATTTCGCACGGAAGACGAACGATCGTCGGCCGGAGCGGTTTTTGGGTTCGCGTCGTTTTCCCTAAAGCGTTCGGTGGGACGCTCGCCTTCGTTTTCGGACGACTCCTTCAAGTTTCGTGGATTTTCTCCGGCGTTTTTTCGAGGTTGTGCAATCTCGTTGTTTTTGCGGGCTTGCTCGTCGTTGTTTTTACGAGCTTGTTCGTCGTCGTTGTCGCGATCGTTTTCTTGCTGTGTTGTCTCGCCGGGATCGTCCGAATTCGTTCGGGTGGGCAACATCGGTTGTTCCGGCGTCGTCGGTGAAACGACCTCATCTCGAATGGGCTGTACGAGACAGTGATCGGCCCGGACCCAGCCGGACTTTGCCGAGGAGTTTGAACGAACACCAACTGCATTGGAAGGTCCCTTACCGGTCGGCGGGGACGGCGTGTTTCCAAGAGAAACGGGAATATAATCGTACAACTTTTCGTCTTCCCGACGTCCGGTCGTGTTTTTTCGGAGGGTGATAAATTGTCCGGGCTTGAGAATCGTTTCGAGTTCCTTTCCCGGTTTGCCGTTATCGTCTTCGTAGAGGGGGGTTCGAACGAGAACGATTCCTTTTCCCGCCTGCGTCGGATAGGCGTCGTGGTATTCAGGCTTCCGCGTCGACAGAAAGGTCGGAGAGGACTCCAACCAGCCCGTGTACTTGCCGTAAATTCCGTACGTTACGGAAACTTTGGTGAAATCGCCTTGTGTTTCGACGACATTGACGGGCGTTCCCGGCGTCAGGTACGCGACGTGCGCTCCGTTCGCCTCCGGCGTGGCAAGAAGCTCCCGAGATTCCTTGACGACGAACTCGCCGAACACGGGAGTCGCCGCCAAGATCAGAAAGCATAAAGCGACAATATTTTTCCGCATGGTAACCAAAGGGTTCATTCCGAGGATGAAACGCAATCATGAAAACGATGAGGACAAATCGGTATTACCGCATGCCGTCGCTCCATTTGTCGTTATCCCATCTTTTTTTGGGATTGTTTTTTTCGAAATCACGTTCACGATCGCCCATCCATTCGTAAGGCGCTCCATCGACACCTCGTACACGGCAACGAACTTTGACGAAACCATCGTCCACTCCTTCCAAGCGGAGCCAGACGGTGGCGTCATCCGTCGCGTCTGGAACCGTGAAGGTTCCTTTGACCAGTCCGTTTTCCTTGGTAAGGGGTTCCTCGCCTTGCGATTGATTCTCTCTCCAAGTGGAATATGTTCCGACCATGACCCTGTAACGAATTTTCCCGGTTTGACTCGAAATCTCCAGCTTGTACCTCATGAGATCCTTGTCGTCGAAATGGAATCCGGTGACCAATCCCTTGGTCAGGGTGAATTCGAAGGAAACGTCATCAATATTCTCGCTGCTTCCAAAGCTGATCCACGGCATGATGTCACGTCGTTGGAAAGCCAAATCTTGGATGGGACGCCATTCATCATCGATTCCGGTACTGCCTCCCTCAAGCAAACGAATCAGGTCTTCAGCGGAGAAATCATTAGGCCAACTCTCATTAGGCGACCAATTTCGGCTTTCATCAGCCAGCCATTTCATCTCCCACCATCCATTCGCACCGCTATGACCGACATTTTTGAACATGATATTCTGGACGGTTGATCCACTTGAACTCGACCAGCGTCCATTTCCCTTGGCATCGAGATCGCTTATTTGTTCGGGAAGTCCTGCATTTCCGACTCCACTTCCCAATTGTCTGGCAGTGACGATGGCATCTCCCGTAGAACTGAAATTCAGGATCCGAGTAGAAACATTTCGCGCCGCCCTGGCAATATGCGTGTCTCCGGAAGCATCTCTGACGTTCGTTTGCGAAAGCGGCGAACCTAAAAGAATCCAGTTGTCAACCTTGGCACCTTCCTGGAGGGCTGCCAAAGAAATGATCGTCCCTTGTGAATGGGCGACAATGGAAATCTTTCCTTTCGGTCCGATGAGTTCGCGAGTTCGAACGATAACCTCCTTCAGTTTAGCGACGGCACCCCATCCTTCGTCGCTGATTCCTTCGAGTTGGTTCATCCGGGTGCCGACTTTTCCACTGGCATCCCACGGCCCGTCGATTCCCCAGTCAAATCGAATGATGCGAGTTTTCGTTAAAAATCGTTCTGCAAACAGATCAAAGAAATCATAAGAATAACTGGCGTCGCGTCGATCGGGATTTCCCGTCGCGCGAACACCATGAATGAGGATAACGACAGCCGGCACCATATCCTGATCCTCGACGCTGAAATCGAGGCTCCGGGACGGTTCGTCGGCGTCGTGCTTGCCGTCGCCGTTGACGTCTTTCCAAGCGAACACCTTGAACTTCGTCGGCGACGGCTCTTTCGTCGCTCCGTCCTTGGAGGTCGTTTCTTTCGAATTCAGCGAACACTTGACCGCCGTACCGCTGGAGGAGAATGTTCCCGTCGAAGTTCCGATGTTGGATTCGTCCTCGTTAACACCCCACGAGGTCGACGGCTTGCCATTTTCATCCTGAATCGTCCAACGATAGGTCGAATCCGTATCGTCTTTCGACCATTGAAGGTCGAAATCAATCGCTTCTTTTCCGTTTCGTTGGATTTTCAGAGAAACCTTGTTCGTCGGATCGCAAGCGA
This sequence comes from Thermoguttaceae bacterium, assembly GCA_031548665.1. Taxonomy (GTDB): domain Bacteria; phylum Planctomycetota; class Planctomycetia; order Pirellulales; family Thermoguttaceae; genus WRKP01. The sequence goes on along the minus strand of JAVBQW010000230.1, from coordinate 6,080 downwards.
AATTAGATGGAACCGCTGTTTCTCGCAAGGTAAAAATCAGGTCCTTTTCTTGCTCTTTTTCCTTGTCCGCGTCCTTGTCCTTCTCTTTACTGGCGTCCTTGTCTTTTTCCTTCTCCTTTTCCGCGTCTTTGTCCTTGCTGACGTCCTCGTCTTTCTCCTTTTTCGTGTCATTATCTGTATTCTTATTCGTTCCCTTATCCGTTCCCGGCCCCGGGGCGAGGATTTTGTGGACCTGCACCCAACCGTAGACGTTTTTGTCTTTTTGCGTGAAACCGATTTTCACGTATTTCATCGCCGGTCGCTTGTCGTCGGAAAAATAATTCGACAGGACCTCGACCTTCGTTCCCTTCTCAATACGAAAGTTCGTGTCCATTTTGGCACCGGTTCGCGGATCTTCCTTCCAAACGCCGGTCGTCGTTACGATTAAACCTTCGCCGACCGATTGCGGACGCTCCGGAACCGGATCCTCCTTCACCGTTCCGAAAGCGAGCTTCGTCGTCTTGTTATACAAGGTCCAACCTGTCTTGCCCTTCAAGAGTCCGTACGCCACGGTGATCTTCGCCCATTTATTGTCCGATCGCGGCTCCACCGACACCGGCGTTCCGTACGATAAATATTCCACCGCTTTGCCGAACGGAGCGTCGAAAATTTCCGTCGAACTACCCTCTTGCGAAATGAAATGCGAACCCGTTCCGATTCCCGCCGTTCCACCGGAAGAATCCTTGCCCGTTCCGGTTCCCGTCGTTCCGCCGGAAGAATCCTTGCCCGTTCCGATTCCCGCCGTTCCGCCGGAAGAATTCTTGTCCGATCCGGTTCCCGTCGTTCCGGTGGTCGAACCCGATTTTTTGTTCGTTAAACCGTCCCAAACTTTTTTTGCCAGGTTTCCGAGCAACGAACCGACCGTCGTCGCTTTTCCGTCGTCGCCGCCCGAGACTTTGTCAAGCAGCTTGCCCGTCTGGTTTTTCAGGAAGTCGACGACCGCGTTGCCGACGATTTCCGTAGCGTTTTTGCCTTTGAGAACGCCTTGCAGTTTTTCCGTGACACCGAGCGTGTCGTCGACCTTTCCGATGACTTTCTTGACCGCTCCACCAACCATGTTTTCGACGAGATCGACGACTTTCGTGTCGGCGATTTTTTGAGCCTTATCTTTCACGTCGCCAACGATTTCGGCAACGCGCGGAGCCTTGTTTTCGATCACCTTTCCGATTTTTCCCGGAAGTCCGTCGGACAGCAGAGTTTTTCCGTTGTCGACAAGAACATCGACGCCTTCCGTAAGGATTTCCAGCGGCGTGGCTCCTTCATAGTAGGCGTTGACCATTTTTCTCGTTGTCGCCAAGGCCGTTTGGGTCGTCTCCATGGTACCGGAGAGCGCGGTTCCCGAGACGGCCGTCACAGCGCCGCCAATCGTCTTCGCGGCTCCGAGAGCGGCTTGGTCCGGTCGGCCCCGATACAGCCCGAGCGCCAATTGTCCGAGTCCCTCCAACGCGGTTTCGGCGCTCGAAGCCGTCGTCGAGTTGATCGAATTCAATCCGGCTTCCGTCGTTTTTTCGAGAAACGTCGACACCGAGTTATAGGTTGCAATCTGTTTCGGCGAGACGCTGTCCTGAAACGTTTCCTGCAACCGTTGCCAGTCCTTGTTTTTTCCGTCGAGAAAATCCCCGACCAGCATTAGAGCTTCGGTTCTGTCCGCGATCGGAATCGGCATCCGGTTGATTATGGGATTTCCCGGAACGATCGGCTCGAAATCTTGAAGGATTTCAGCTTTTTCCGTGTCGGAACTCTTCGGCAAAAAGGTCTGCGACGAGATGGTTTCGGATCGTTCGGAAAGCGTTCCGGAACTCCGTGGCGCGTCCGCGACTCCGTCCGCTCTCCAAGGCGTCGTCTTCGTGTCGAGAACGGATCCTTGCTGAGCCTCGACGGTATTCGCAAACACCAACAACAGGAAGCAAGACAAAACGATTTTCGCCGCGATTTTCGTCGTATACATGAAGACCTCGAAACGGGTTAAAAACCGGGACCGCAGGTCCCGGTTCTTGATCGAGACAGCGGAACCGGTCAGACGTCGTAACCCTGATTGACAAGCTCGATCAGGAAATTGACCCTCCAACGACTGAAATCAAGCAGATCGTCCCGGATATAAAGGAAGCTCGATAGAATCGACGTAGAAACCGCAAGGACCATGAGAGATTGGAAATTCATCGCTCCGTCCTCTTCTTCGTGCAAGCGATACAGGAAATTCACGATGACGTTCGATTTCTTATTCATTGTTCGACGTTCCTTTCATGACAGCGATCGCTTCCGGAGTCGCATACCGAAGATGATAGATCGAAAGCGGACGGTCGACCTCTCGTCCGCCGAAAACTTGCACGGAATCGGAGACCCGATTGCCGAGTCCCGTTGCAATTCCTTTCGTTTCGCCGCCTCGCGTACTGGGTAACAGCGAGTAAAAGGCCAAGGTGATATCGCCGGCAAAATCGGTGAATTCACGGCGAGCGCCCAAGGATTCCTCAATCGTTGTTACCGTGAACTCACGCAGGCTGCCGGAGTCTCCAACTCTTTCGTAGAATCCACGAATCTTCGCTCCTTCGGCATTCGGATCCTTCCTTGTCGGTCGCGTGGGGCGAAGAATCCAGAACCTCGCTTCGTCAAGGCCGACACGAGCTCCAACCGTCGTTTCGCCGTCGATTCTTTCGGGATGCGTGTTCAAACCGTCGACCAATAATCGCAGCGCAACCTCCGACTCCGTTTTGTTTTTGATCACGATTTGGTAGACCTCGTCCAAACGCAACGGAACGTAAAGCTGTCCGTTGACGATCTCGATCGGACGCGTTTCGTAGCGGTCCGTTTCCGGGTTCCTGACCTGCACGTCGACGGGAAATGAGAATTCCGGCGAGAAGACCGGTCGCGGCGGAATCGGATCCTCCGCGGTCGCTTGCCGTTCGGTTTCCTCTTCCTCCTCTTTTTCTTTTTTCGCTTTTTCCTTGTTCGTCGGTCGGGAAACTCCGCTCCATTCCGTCCGGGACGGAGCGACCGGTTTCGTGGAGGCGGTCTCCGAAGGTTTCAGTTCGTTCAACGCGTCTTTGGGAAAGAAATTCTTGAAGGCTCCCAATTCGTTGACGGAAAGAGCCGCAACTCCGGCGACGACAAGAATCGGACGCATCCGAAAAATGTCCCAGACGCCGCATTTCACGCCAAGATTTTTTCCTTCGAGACTCACGAAGGTTCCGACGATCAGACAAGCCAAGGGCTTGCCGTTGATCGTTACCTCTTTGACCGTTCGAGCACCGTCCTTGGAAAAAAGACCGTTCGGTTCGAGACCGGCGCTCTTGAGGGCGCGTTGCGTCTGTTCGCTCGACAACACTTTGAAGGTTTCGCCGCTCAATTTTCCCTGGATCTTTCGCTCCAATCGGGAAGCACAGAGAAGAGGAAAAGAAAGATAATCGTTTCGAGCCAACGTTCGAACGTTTTGTTCGGAAACCGTCGTAAACTCAATCATTCCGGCCCGATTGAGCGAGCTGCGTTCCATCTCGTAGGCGATTTCCTGCGAAAAACGATCCATCAACTCGTTGAAAGGCAACGGCTCTTCGGCAATCTGAACATTTCGGGCTTCGGCGGCGGAAACCACCGCCGCGTTCCCAAGCAACAACAAGCCAAGGAAAAGTCTGGATAGGAAAAGCATGAAATCATCCTCCATTTTTTTCGGCGAACGGCGTTCGACAAGATGTCTTTAAGAAAAGGCGCCGAAACAAGACTGAATTGTATCGGAAGCTGAAAAAAAGTTCAAGAAACTCTTTTGCCTATTGATCGAAATCGCGCCGTAAACGGTCGATCTCCTGACGGGAAGCGTACCGAAGATGGAGAACGGCCAACAGTTTTCCAACGTTCAATTCCGGACGGACGGAGATTTCGCCTTCCCGAAGCTCTCCCAGGGAGGTTCCGAGATCACTGAGTAAAGCCGTTCCGATCCGGTTCGCGGCGTCGCCGCGTGTCGTGGGCGGCGACGGATTGGTCTGGTAAAAAGCCGCCGTCAACAAGCCGATCTGTTTGGGTGATCCGCCCCGTTTCGCGGCTTCCGCTCTTTCACGATCTTGAACGACAAACGGATGGAACGACGCTTCCCGACCGGGAGCGGTGTAGAATCCGTCGACGATCAATTCATGGTCGGTATCGAGCATCCAGGCGGTCGCTCGTTCCAAACTGATCCGTTTGGCGACCTCGTAGCGTTCTTCCGGCGAGGAAACGTCGTCCCATTCCTTCCGTTCCGGAAAAGTATTGAGACCGTCGACAAGCAAGCGGACGGCCAGACGTTTCGGCAAACCGTCAAAGGAAGAGACTCGTACACGAAGTTGATAAACCTCGCCGCATTCCAACGGCACGACGGGAGTTTCGCCGATGATCACCGGAAGGCGGTGTTCCGTAAACTGATCCGTCTTCGGATCGGCAACCCAGACTTCCAGCGAAAAGGGGCAGTTTTCCTGCAGCAACGGATGCTTTTTCTCCGAAAGACGGTCCAACATCGGAATCAGTTCCGAAGCCTCCGCCGTCGGATATTTCAATCCCTTGGCGATTAATCCTTTAGAAAAACCGCTTTTCGTCAAACCGTCGTCGTCATCCCGCAAGGCGTCCTTCAAACACGCGACCGTCTTGGAATTTTCGGCGTCGTCAAGATCGTTTTTCACGGTCGGCCAAAGATTGACGCTCCGAAACATCGCCCAGTCGTCGGGGGAAAGAATCGCCTCGCCGCCGGAGGAGTCGATTTCCCGACCGTCCTGGACGGCGAGAACCTTGCATTCGAGTCGAAAACGGATATTCGTTCGCCCCGCCAGATTTCCCGCCAGATGAGAAACCGGTTTTCGGGAGTTTTCAGAAGGAATCGTCGCCGCGAGCTCCTCCGACGAAAGAATCGCAAACTTTTTGTCCTTCAATTTTTGCCGGATTCGTTCTTCGATTCGTTTTCGACAATACCGCGAAAGCAGGGAATAGTCGTCGTGTCCGAGCAGTTGCTCCCGTTGGGCGTTGAACGTAAACTCCAGGACGCCGACGGATTGCAGGCGATGCAGGCTGATCGTTCCAGCGAGTCCTTCGGCGATTTCGTCCAAGAGAATTTCGAGGGAAATCGGCTGGACTGACGCGACGGCGGGAACTCCTTCGACGTCGGCGCCGACGATTCGAACCGGCGTTTGTTCCGATGGGGTACGCAACAACAAGTTCAGCTTTTTCACTCGCCGAAAAACGTAGGCGTACAGTTCGTCGGCGGTAATGATTCCGTCGCCGTCGCCGTCGGCGTTTCGTTTGAGTCCTTCGTTCAGACAGAAGCTGAACGTCGACATACCGCGATCCTCCCAGAACCAGCTTTGCTGGCCGAATTTTGCCCCGGCCAACGTAATCACCGGCGATCCCTGAACGTTTAATTCCCGTTCGACGTCGAAACTTTTCGTCGGCGCTCCGGCATGGCAAGCGTCGAGCACCAAAATGGGATTTCGGATGCCGCAATGCGTCAACCGTTCACGGAGCCAGGCGACGGAGATTCCGGTTTCCTCCGGCCGATTCGGATCAAAATCCTTGGGCGCGAGCCAAGTCGTCCGTTGTTCGGGAATCGCGATTCCGTGACCGCTGAAAAAGACGAATACCGTGTCGATTCCTTCGTTGTTCGACTCCAACCATTTTCCGAGAAGGAACTCGATATTCCGTTTCGTCGGCTGATCGGAATTCGGTACCGTTCGACTCCCGACGGATCCGCAGAGCAGTCGGACGTCCTGATAAGCATTGCATTCCTTGAGCGTTCGGGCAAGTTCCAGAGCGTCGTTGGCCGCTAGGGGAATGTTCGCGATCGTCGGCGAGTGATCGTATTGAGAAACGCCGATCAAGATCGCCTTGGCTCGAACCGTTTCCGCGGCCGAAAGCTGGAGAACGACGAAGAGGAAAAAAAACGCCGCTAATAATTGTACTGTGCAAGTTGCAAAGCATCGAACACTGAACAAGGCTGGAGACTGTAGGCCGGAGACTGGAGTTCCCGGTTTCCAACCGTTCCCTCCGGTCTCCAGCCTCCAGTCTTGCGGCAGAATCAAGGTTGCATTCAC
>JAVBQW010000090.1:0-6045 GCA_031548665.1 Thermoguttaceae bacterium | reverse complement strand
CGCAATCTCGCCGTCACGACGTTGCACACGCGGCTGAACCGGCTCGTCGACAAAGGTATCGTCCGTCGCATCGCGGAGAATCCGGCCCTGTACGAAGCCGCGATTCGACGGAACGAGGTTTCCGGACGCTATTCCGAACTCGTCGAGGAACTCTGCGGTCGCAATTGGATGCCGTTGGTCGCGCAGCTCGCGAAAAATCGTGATTTCACGCCGGAGGAAATCGAATTCCTCGAAAACCTGCTCGAAAAACAGCGATCGAAGTCCCCCAACATTTAGCCGGTACCCCGGCGCACTAAAACCATGTCGACTTTCTTATCCGGCCTGTTAACGTCGACGCTGTTCCTTGTGATCGGCGGCGGAATCGTGTTCCTATTGTTACGGTTTTTCGGTTGTCGGTCGTCGTTAACGCATCGAACGGCATGGGCCGTGGTGCTGCTGCTCGGCGTTCTCTGGTTCCGAATTCCGCTCGAAATTCCCGTTTGGACGCCGCCGCAACCGATTCGACTGGAAACGGTCGAAACGCCGTTGTTCGATTCCGTCCCGAAATTTTTCGACGTTGCGTCAGCGCAAGAGCCGGGGGTTGTTCAAGAAAAAGCCCCCGGATGGGTGAAATCAGAACCAAGCGTTACGCATCCGGGGACTACGGCGAGTACGCCCATTCAAGAAACTCCCCCGGCTCTTGAGAAGAGTTGGACGCTCGAACACGGTCTGTACGCTTTGTTTGGAATCTGGACCGCCGGAATCGCCTGGTTCGCCGGTCGCGGATTCATCGCTTGGTTGCGGATGTTACGTCAACTGCGGAAAACAACGGTCCCCGAAGGAATTTTCGCAACGGAATGGGAGTCGCTGCTCGCTGAACGAGGCATGTCGCCGCAACGGGTTCGGTTGGCGATGTCGGATCGCATCGGCCCGGGATTGGTTCGATCGTTACGGAATTACATCGTCGTGGTTCCCCGTACGCTGTGGGAGGAAGCGGACGCAACCGTTCGTCGGGGAATTTTGAAACACGAACTTTCACATTACGTCCACGGAGATCTGGCGACGTCGTTCGTGTTGCGACTGATTTCGCTGATTCATTGGTTCAATCCGATGGCGGCCTATGCGGTACGGCGATTCGAGGACGCGACGGAATGGCGTTGCGACGCCGAAGCGTTCGGCCGTTACGAAAACGGCGTCTCGGATTTCGCCCGGGCGTTGCTCGCGTTTCGGGACACGGTACCGGTCACGGCGATGTACCGTCGGGATTTTTGCGGGAACAACATCGTCGAGCGGGCTCGGCGGCTCGTCGACGTTCACCAAAACCTTGGAGACTCGACCATGAAAAAGACGGCGATTTTCTGCTGCGTCCTCCTGCTTCTCTGCGGCTCGTTGTTTCGCGTCCAACTCGTTGCGCAATCGACAGCGCAAGAGCCGGGAGGTATTCAAGAAAAAGCCCCCGAATTGGTGAAACAAGAGAAAAAGTCAACACAGGGGCAACCCATCCGGGGGCTTACGCCCCCGGCTCTTGAAAAATCGACGGCTCTTACGCCGGTCACGGACGTCAAATGGGTCGAAATTCGCGGCAAGGTTGTCGCTCCGAACGGCGAACCGGCGGACGGCATCAAGCTGACGGCCATCGGACTGTCCGACCGGGGACAGTGTTCCGAAAACGTCGATTGCGACAAGAACGGTGAATTCAAGATGAATGTTTTTCCTAACAATTATTACTTCATTGGCGTCTTCGACGAAAAAGGCCGGTACACGGCTCCCGATTACGAAATTCCGATTGCCACGGAATCACCGAAAGAAGCGATCACGATCGCGATCCGAAAGGGAACGCCGTTCGAACTCAAATTCGTCGACGAAACGACCGGCAAACCGATTCCCGGTCTCCGGATCAATCTCCTCCGAACCCTTCGAGAGAAGACGAGACCCAATTATTCGGGAACGATGATCTACGGCAAAAACACCGACGACGAAGGACGTTTCACGGCCAATCTCATGCCGGGCGAATACACGTTCGGCGTCGATTTCCGTTGCATCGACCCGGAATCGGTCGCCGAGGGAGTTTATGCACGGGAAGTCGTCGTCGGGAAGGACAAGCCGTTTTCGATGGAAGTTCGGATTCCGACGCCGTTCACCGGCAAGGTGATTCGAGCCGACGGCTCCCCGGCGGAGGAATGTTACGTTTATTCTCCGGGCAAGCGACTGCTCGCCATGTCGACAGATAAAAACGGCATCTTCCGTACCGCCCGGCCCATCGAGGATACGTCGATCACGATCAGTGCTCTCGATAAAACCGAACAGTATTTCGGTTGGGTGGGAAAGGAACTTCAACCGCTGAAGGAGTTTACGTTCCAACTTGCCAAACCGTTCATGGTCAAGGGCCGATTGCTTGACGCCGCGACGAAGGAGCCGCTTGTCGAGCGGATGATCTGTTACTGGAAAAAGCATCCGACCGATCCGCACCTCGCAGAATATCTGCCAAGCACGACCAAAACGGACAAGGAAGGCCGCTTCACGCTCAAAACGATTCCGTCACTGAAATATGACGTCTTCGTCGTCCATGGACGCGACGCGATTTACAACGGCGGACCGTATTATCCCCGCATCGATCTCGCAACGTTGGAGCCGAAGAACGACATGGATCTTGGCGACTTGTTCGTCGATGTCACGAAGGCCGTCGACGATTCCGGCACAACACCGAAAGCGATCGAAGAAAAGAAAACGGATTCCAAAGAAAACGACGGCGATTTCAAATTCGTCCTGGCGAAAGGCCGGGCCGTTTTTCCGGACGGTAAACCGATCGGCGGCCTGCAAATCATGGCCGGCGCCAGTCAACGGAACGGCAAGGGCCACAGCGGAACGAACAGCGCCACGACGAAGGAAGACGGCAGCTTTACGATCCAACTTTGGCCGGATTCCAATTTCATCGTCAGCATTTTCGATCCGCAAGGCCGTTGGTGTGCCCCGTACCAGACGCTTGAAGTCGGTCACGAAAAAGAATACGCCGGGGAAATCGTCTTCCCACTCGAAAAGGGTGTTGCCGTCCGCGGAAAAATCGTCGACGAAAATTCGAAGGAACCGATTCCCGACATGGACGTTTCCGTATCGTTTTATGTCGACGAACAAACGGACGATGTCGACAAGCGAAAATACGCTTTTTCATTTTTCAAAATCCAGGCCGACAAGGAAGGAGTTTTTCGTTTCCTTGCCGCTCCGCAAAACGAACTGTACGTAAACGTCGGCAGTCTTCCCAAATCGTATCTGTTGCAATTAAAGGAAAAAATTTCGACGGAAACCGACCCCGCCAAAAAAGCGACCTTGGAAAAGGTCGCCCAAATGCAGGGGGTGCCCGGCATCGAGAAAACGACGAAGCAAGTCGTTTTCGACGGCACCAAACCCGTCGAACTGGATTTCGCGATTCCGACGCCGTTTGTCGGGAAAGTGCTGAAATCCAACGGATCGCCGGCCGTCGACGCCATGGTCCAATTCATGCCCTTTCGGCCGTTTGAGTTCAGCAAGGGCATGGAACCGGGAAAGTTCACGAAAACGGACGAAAAGGGAATATTTCGTCTTGAAAATCGGCCGAAACGCGCCTTCTGCTTGATTTGGTCGGCGGACACCCGGGAAGTTTTGGTGCAATGGTTCGACGACGATCTCCCGAAAGAAGGAGAAAAGGTTTTTCAACTTCAACGCGGTTGCTTCATTTCCGGACGATTGATCGATTCCGAAACAAAAAAACCGCTCGCGAACCAACTCGTTCTTTTTGAGCGGAGCAGCGTCGAAAAGCCGGAACGGCTCGACTACATACCGACGTCGATGAAAACCGACAAGGGCGGCCGCTTCACGACTCTCTTCGGGATTGCGCCGGGAGTTCGTTACACATTCTTCGCCGTTCCCGGTCTGCGTGAATATTACGGCGGCACGACGGACAAACGAGTCGACTTGAAGACCGTCGTTCCGGAGAAGCCCGGCGAAAAGATCGACCTCGGCGATCTTGAAGTTGATTTATCGAAACAAGAGCCGGAGGAGGGGATTCAAGAAAAGGCCCCCGGATTGGTTAAGCAAGAAAAACAAGTCGAGCATCCGGGGGCTACGGCGAGTACGCCTATTCAAGAAAAACCCCCGGCTCCTGCGCCGCAAACGCTGAAACCGAACGTGGTCAAAGAGGCGAAGTTCGAACCGGTTCGACCGGTTCAGGATCGCAAGAAAGTCAAGGTCAAATTCCGTGTCCTGACGCCGAGCGGTGAAGTCGCCGACGGAATCAATTTTCAATTATCCGGTTACCGTTCGGAAAATTGGACGATCATCGGCGGCGGCGGCGAGGAGCGGTTTGGCGAATTCGAGATCGAGGTCCCCGCCGATGAATCGTTCGTCGCTGCCGTCTTCGACAAGAGAAACCGTTACGCCGCTCCGATGCAGACGCTGACCGTCGGCAACGAACCGCCGGAAGGCGAAATCGTTTTCCGATTCGAGGAAGGGGTTCCCTTCACGGCGGAATTCGTCGACGAAAAAACCGGCGAGCCGATCCCGGGACTCCGGATCCATCTCATGCAGCGGGCGGACGTTCCGGACGGATTCGCACAAATCCGGTTCGAAAAAATGAGCGATGAAAAGGGGCTTTTCCAAGCCCATCTCCTGCCGGGGGAGTATGTCGTTTCCGTCGACTCGCTGTACAACAGCCCCGAAGCGGTCGCCAAAGGAATTTACGCCCGGAAAATCGTCGCCGAACTGGGAAAAATCGTTACGGAAAAATTTGCGATTCCGGCTCCGTTCGTCGGAAAGATTCTTTCCGTCGACGGATTGCCGGCGAGAAACCGTAGCGTAGCGATCCTGCCGATCGAACGCGGCGGTGATGAGCGACCCGTGACGACCATCACGACAACGGACGAGGACGGTTTCTTTCGCCGAATCGGGTCCGTCGTCGACGTCATGGTCCGGGTACGCGATGATTATCGCAACACCGATCAGTATCTCGCATGGTTCGCCGACGAACTGAAGGACGCCAACGAACACACTTTCCGACTTGTCAGGGGAACGGAAGTCACGGGACGGCTTCTCGACGCGAAAACGAAGGAACCGCTCGGCAACCGGCTGTTTTTCCGTCAGTGCAAAAATCCCTCGAACGCCGCGCAACAGGATTACCTGCCGGACCCGAAACCGACCGATAAGAATGGACGCTTCACGATTCGATTGAATCCGACCGTACTGAACGAACTGTTCGTCGTTTACGGACGGAATTCCCGGCACGGCGGCGGTCCGTACTTTCCGCGAATCGATCTGGCGACGCTCGGACCGGAGCAGTTGAAAGACAAGGACGGCGTCGATCTCGGCGATATTCTCGTCGATCCCGACAAGGCGGTCGCCGATCCCAAGCCGCGGTCGGAAGGAACCGACAAATCCATCGAGTTCCAAAGAACGAAACGTGCCTTGTACGATCAAGTCAAATGGGGTGAAAAGAAAGCCGTCGTCTGGATCGTCGCCCGAACGAAATCGAAAGATTTCGTGCGGAATATCGTGAAACAGACGGAAGGTTTACTCAAGGATTACGCCGTGATCGACGATGTTCCCGACGACATTTCGGAATATTTGCTCGACGGTTGGAAAACTCGTTGGGACGATTACCAGGAAACGCCTTTGTACGTTTTTTGGGAAGGATGGGGCAATATCGGACCTCACGCGACGCTTGAACAGCTTCGCGGTGAAACGGAATCGCCGTGGAACGTTCCGAAAGACGATCCATCATGCAGCGGCGATTGGAAGAAGTCGCCGGGAGCGGTCAATCCGAAGATTTTCGAAAATTTTCTACGAGAAAAAATAAGCGACAATAAAACAGAGAACACATTCCCTCGCTGACGCGTCGGGCTCTGAAACTCCATTCTCTGAAAGTTTTGACGCGTCGGGCTCTGAATCATTTTTGGCTTTAGGCTTTCGCCAGAAATTAACCGGCAAGTTTCATGGGTTTGATGAAAAGGCTCCAGCGTTCAATCGGCGGAGTACGTTTCAGTCGTAATGAATAGGGATACAATTCTCGTGCAGTTAATTTCATCCCGCGTTCATATT
>JAVBQW010000023.1:0-22014 GCA_031548665.1 Thermoguttaceae bacterium | reverse complement strand
TCCTCCCCCTCGAGGGGGAGGAAACCTTTCATTCCATTGTAGCTGCCCAATAACACTCTTTCCAGTAAAATAAAACATACAAGTAAAATAAAACATACAAAGGGCAGTGCAACCCCGGCTTGGCACTGCCCTTACAGGGCGACGGCGGCTAAACTCGACCGGTCTCCCAGGGCGGCGGCGAGTACGCCTTGCCCTGGGCTGGAATGCAATGGCCTTTCAGGCCGAAGATTCAAAAGTCAACAACTTTCTCGCGGTCTTTTGCTCCCCGTTCCACCCCCAATCGGAAAACGCTCAAGACAGTTGTCTTGTGTCGTTACGAAGTATATACTCTGGGAAGAGAACAATAATCATTTTCTTCCCATTATCTTACTTGCGCAGTACAAGCAATATTCGATGCAAAAAATAACGATCGACGAATTACGGAATCAGTTCGACAATGAGGTCGAACGTTTTTCCGACGAAAAGGGCGGACAGGCGACCTCGGTCGACGCGCCGTTGGTACTCGAAATGGTCGAAAACTCGATCGCCCGGATGCATCCGAACGCCGTGTCGCTTTGCGACATCGGCTGCGGCGCCGGAAACTTTTCGTTGCGTATCGCCCGGAAGTTGCCGCGACTCGACATCACGTTGCTCGACCTGAGTCGGCCGATGCTCGACCGAGCCGTCCAGCGACTCCAGGCGGAACGTTTCAATGTCGTCCGAACGATCCAGAGCGACATCAAGGAGGCCCGATTCGATGCGGCGGCGTTCGACATCGTGATTGCTTCGGCGTCGCTGCATCATCTTCGCTGCCGTGCGGATTGGGAAAACGTCTTCCTCAATATTTTCGAGGCCTTGCGTCCCGGCGGTTCGTTTTGGATCTGCGATTTGATCAAGCACGAAAACGATTCCGTGGAATCCGTGCAGAAAGACCGTTACGCCGCTTACCTGACCGTTCTCCAAGACAGAACGTTTCAGGAAAAGGTGTTCGACAACATCGACCGCAGCGACACGCCGGAGAGCGTCGAATTCCTGTTTCAGACGCTGCACGAAACCGGCTTCCGGAACGTCGACATCGTCCACAAAAACACGGTGTTCGTCGCCATGGTCGCGAGAAAACCGTAAAACGATAATTTTCCGTCATCCCCGCGCAGGCGGGGACCTAGAGATTAGATGTCAATAAGTGTTTGCACACGTCATTCGCGGTGTTAAATTTCCTGTCAATGACGGATGCAATGAAAACAATGACGTCTTTCGTCTGGGTCCCCGCCTTCGCGGGGATGACGGTATTATTTCCTGTTTCTAGCCGTCGGCTTTTTTGTCGATCAATTCGAGCACCGGTCGGATGCCGAGCGACGCGGAACAGTCCCGGGTGCAGTTGCCGCAACCGGTACAGAGAATCACGCCGAACTTGCCGGGATAGATGCAGAATTTGTGCTGCACCCGATTTCGCTGTCGCGTCGCCTGCGTGTTCCGGGGATTGTGTCCCGAAGCGTGATGCGTGAACATCGCGAACTGGCAGGTATCCCAATTTTTGACTCGTTTGCCTTTCGATGGTCCGCCCTCGTCGACGATGTCGAAACAATGGCAGGTCGGACAAATATACGTACAGGCTCCGCAACCGACGCAGCGCAAGCTCGTTTCGGCGTACACCGGATCGTCGAAATGCTCCTTCAGGAATTTTTCGACTTTTTCGGCGTCGAAGCGGACCGACGGCGGATCGGCGGTTTTGCCGACCTTGTCGGATTCGGTCGTTTTGCCGTCGAACAAAGCTTTCCCCTTATCGGTAAAAGTTCTGACTTCAAAAGAAGAATCGCCGAGGTCGAGGAGCATGGCGTCGGCGCCGCTCTGAGAGTCCGGCGAGAGTCCGACCGAGGAGCACAAACAGTTGGCGTCGGCTTCTTTGCAGGCGATCGTCACGACGGTCGTTCGTTCCCGACGTCGTTGATAAAACCGATCCTGAAAGTCCCAGGAAAAAACTTTGTCGAGCAGCGGCAGGCTGGCGGCGTCGCAAGGCCGGGCTCCGAAGACGACTTGTCGGCCGTCGAACGGTTCGGCGTCGATCAGGACGAGTTCCTGACCCTCATGGTGATATTTACAGAGCGTTTCGTGTCGAGGAAAGAAAAATTCCTTGACCGAATTGGTCGGCATGAGGTTCGCGTCGAGGACGAGCGTTTCGGCCTTCTCCAACGGCTGGAAAAAAAAGCGTCCGCCGGACACCGCAACGGGACCGGCGACCATCGTCCCGTCGTCGATCAACGAGCCGACCAATTTCGATAAATGTTCCCGACTGATTATTTGAGACATGGAAGTTTCCCCGCATGACATCTTCAAGATCGTTTCCTATCCAAACATTCTAACGCGGAAAATGAGCGGAGTCAATGTAATGATTTAGAGCCCCACGAGGATTGCAACGTCCGCAGGGGAACGTTTGCGAAAAAAAGTGGTCGAGTGTTTCAAATTCAGCTCCAACGGGGCTTTAGGGCTTTCGCCAGAAAGTTTCATACCAAAAACGGAGAGGTGAGAGGGTGAAAGAGTGAGAGGGTGGGAGAGATGTATACCGCAAACGGTCAGAAATCACCTTTTTTGTTTACGATGGAAAAGGAGCCCCGAGTGGAGGCGGTACTCCGCCGGAACTCGGGGGTTGAAGCGGCAAGAAACGAGCAATTTGCTCCCGTTTACAGTATAACTGATTGATAAAACGTATCTTGCATTTTCCCTTTCACTCTCTCACCCTTTCACTCTTTCACTCTTTCACTCAAAAGTTGGCGGTTTATTTTCTGGCGAAAGCCTTACAGAAAACATCTCTTGATTTTTTAGGACTGCGACCACAGGTCGCAGCTCGTTTTCGGAATTTTCAGAGGTTCCCTGAAAACAGTCTGACCGTATTGAATTTGTAATCCCGCGACTCTTTTTTTTTGTTTGTCCCGATGATATACTGACAATGTTTGATGATCATTCCGATGAAATAACGAATCCAAGTCGTGCTGCGCGGCTAAGCGCAAACGTCACGCCGACCGGATACGGGACCTTAAATTACGATTTCATGACGAACCGTTTTCTTTATTGCCTCGTTTTTCTGCTTCTTTGTTCGACGCTCCCGGCTGCGGATTCCTACGAAATCGGCGGCGGTTTCTACCGGGCGATGCGCGACGTCGACGTTCCTTCCGGAGCCAAGCCGGCGGTCCTTGTCACACAGTTCCTGCATCAGGGGTTGATCAATCTGTCGTCGAAGGGAACCGATCCGCGTGAGGAAAACGCCGGAAAAACCGTGTTGGTGACGACGAAAACGAAAAAAATCGTTCCGTTTAAGATTCTGCAGCTCGGTCCCGGCGATTTTTGCCGCATCGCGATCCAAGTCGACGAAAAGTTTTCCTCGTATGTCATCTACTACGGCGTTCCAGCGGAAAAGCAGCCGAACAAGGGCGTTCAACTGTTGCCGTGGACGACCGACGCGGGACTGCTCATGGAAACACGCTGGGTCGAACGGGCTTTCAGTATGGATAACGTCGATCAACTGAAAAAAGCGTTCGAACAGGCCAAACCGGTCGGCGCGGACTACGTACGAAACGTGATGCACGGATTCAATCCGATGAGCTTCCGACGTGAACCGTTTTTGAGCCGATATATCGGCAACCTTTACATCACGACGCCGGGAGCTTACGACATCATGACCTCGTCCCATCAGGGCAGTTTTCTCTTGATCGACGGCCGTGTCGTCGCCGACCAGGCGGGCCGTCGGGGACGCGCCCACCAAGCGAATCCGGAACTTGTCAAACGAATCAATTTGTCGCAGGGCAAACATTCCTTCGAATACTACCACGCAACCGGCGACGATCAGGCCAGCATGATGGCGGTCTGGGAGTTCAGTCCCGGCGAAAAGATGAAAAAGCCGACCCTGATTCCTCCGGAAGCCTTTGAGAGCGACAAAGTCGCCAAGGTTCCGGCCGGTGGATTGACGCTGGCCGACAGTCCGGGAGCCCCGGATTTCGAATACCGAATCCTGAACAGCGTTCCGTTGCCCGACAACGAGACGCAGATGATCGCGGTGCAATTCACGAACAAAACGTCGACCGGCGTCGCGGCACGCGGCAAGCCGTCATGGAACTTCGGCGACGGCCAAACCGGCGACGAAGCGAATCCTGTCCATATTTATATGAAACCGGGAATCTACAACGCCGAACTCGTCACGGAGAGCGGCGACCATCGGTTTTCTGTCGTCAATCGAGTTGAAATCGATCAACCGCATACGCTGACCACCGAAAAGGACAAGCAGCCGTCGTTGGATGTTTATCTGCCCGTGTTGGAAAAATACGACGCCACGAAACTCGATCCGGAAGCCTTGCTGCAACTCGTCGAGGCTTATCAGGCGAAGATCGACTTGCTCCTGAATCCGCTGCCGGAAGAAGACCAGCCCAAAACCGCCGACAAGGACGCCAAAGAAAAAGGAGCAAAGGGAGAAAAGGGAGAAAAGTCTGAAAAACCGGCGCCGCCCCGTCGCCGTTCGGTCGGAGATCCCGAGCAGGTTACGAAATATCGTCGGCTCATCGCGGAAACGGTTCGGGCAGCGCTCGTCGAGAATCCGAACTTCAAGGGCGATCAGACGATTCACCAACTGGCGTTGATTGCCGGCGACATCGCTCGGGATTTCCTGCTCGACTGGAAACTCGCCGGACAAATTTACGTCGCGGCAGCTCAGAAGTTGACGGCCGGAGATCTCAGCGCCGAATGCAGCGCCCTTGCCGCCGACGTCGCCCTCGAAATGATGAACAAGACAGCCGCTAAGTCGCTGCTCGACACCGCCGCGAAAAAAGTTCCCAAAATGGGAATCGGAACGCCGATCAGCACCTATCATCGGGTTCGAGCCGAATTCCTCGCTGAAAGCGGCAACGGCGAGGAAGCTCGCAAAGAATTGACCGAAGCGGCACGGACGACTTCGAGCGGCATGCACTTCGCGGAAAAAATCGCCCTTCAAGGCTCCGCGAGCCGAAGCGCCGAAAAGTTCCTTCAGGAAAATAACTCGGATCGGGCGATCGTCGAGCTTCGAACTTGGCAGCGAGAATATCCGGCCGCCGTGTTCGACGGATATCTGACGCTGTTGTTCGCCAAATATTGGGTCGCTCGGGAAAAATATCCACAGGCCGCCGCCTTGGCCGATCGACAGATGACGCTGAATCCGGACTCGCCGTACATCGACGAACTGCTCCTCGTCGCCTCGGAAGCCCAAAACAAGGCCGGAAAAAAAGACGCCGCCAAGTCGTATTTGACGTCGCTGATCAAAAGCTATCCCGGAAGCCCCCTGATTCCACAGGCCAAAGAACAACTTAAAGCGTTGGAGTAGAATAAAGTTTGAAAATCTACAATATGAGAAAACGCACAAACTACCGTCATCCCCGCGAAGGCGGGGACCTAGACGGAAAACGTGATTGATCGTTTGCATCCGTCAATAATGTGTGCAAAAGCCCATTAATATCTGTTCTCTGGGTCCCCGCCTGCGCGGGGATGACGAACATCATCATTTCATTGGCTGCTGTGATACGTTAATAAACCTCCTTTCCCCGTAACTCCCATGAAATTCGGCATCAATCTTCTGCTCTGGACGGACACGCTGTCCGACGACAAGTTTCCGATTCTCGATCTCGTCAAGAAGATCGGCTACGACGTGGTCGAGCTGCCGATGTTCGACAAGGACGTCGCGAACGCCGCCAAATGGGGCAAAAAACTCGATGAAATGGGATTCCTGCGATCCGCGACCTGCGCGTTCGGTCCGAACGAGAGCATGATCTCGGCCGATCCGAAAATTCATCGAGCCGGAATCGACGCCAACAAGAAAATTCTCGATTGCGCCGCCGCCGCCGGTTGCTCGATCCTGGTCGGCGACAATTACTCCGCGCTGGGCGAGTTCACCGGAGCCGGTCCGACCGCTGACGAATGGAAACGCTGTGTCGACGGCGAACGCGAAGTCGCCGAACACGCTCAAAAGGTCGGCGTCAAGATCGGCGTCGAAATTCTGAACCGCTTCGAAGAGTATTTTCTCAATACGACGGTCGACGGCGCCCGTTTCGTCAAGGAAGTCAACGTTCCCGGCTGCGGTTTGATGTTCGACACGTTTCACGCCCATATCGAGGAAAAGAACATCCCGGCCGCGATCCGAGCAACCAAGGGCTTGCTGCAGCACGTTCATATCTCGGAAAACGACCGCAGCACGCCGGGCAAGGGCAACGTCCGTTGGGACGCCGTGTTCGACACGCTGCACGAAATCGGCTACGACGGCCTGCTCGTCGTCGAGGCGTTCGGCCTCGCGCTGCCGAAACTGGTCGCCGCGACGAAAATCTGGCGCAAAATGTACGACAACGAAACACAACTCGCGACCGACGCTCTCGCCTTCATGAAGGAAAACGTCGACAAACGTTGGAAATAGTCGACAAAGAGCCCCAAGTGGAGGCGGTACCCCGCCGTAACTTGGGGGTTGATGCGGCAATCGATATTGTATTTGCGCTTCCATAGTCGCGCTGCGCGGCTAAAACGCAAGCGAAGCACCAAACCAGTCACCTAAAGGAGCTTTTTCGATGTCTACGCTTTCTCGACGTTCGTTTTTGAAGAAATCGTCTTTGCTCGCCCTCGGTTCGACGTTGATTCCGGCGGCGGCGCTCGGTCGGGACGGCAACGTCGCGGCCAATGAACGGATCGCGATGGGCCTGATCGGTTGCGGCAGCCACGGCGGCGGTTGGAATCTTCCCTTGATGATCGCCAATCCGATGCAACAAGTCGTCGCCGTCTGCGATGTCGACGCCGGTCGGATGGAAGACGTTCGAAAAAAAGCCGAAAAAGCGTATTCCGAAAAGATGGGAACGACGTACAAAGGCTGCGCCGCTCACGGCGATTTCCGCGATTTGGTGAACCGGAAAGACGTCGACGCCGTCTGTATCGTGACGCCGGACCACTGGCACGTTTTGATGTCCGTGTTCGCAATGAAGGCCGGCAAGGACGTGATCTGCGAAAAACCGACCCTGACGATCGAGGAAGGTCGAATCCTCAGCGACGTCCAAAAGAAAACGCAACGGGTTTACCAAACGGCGTCGGAGAATCGGTCGATCGACAATTATCAATACCTCGTCAACGCGGTCCGCAACGGACATCTCGGCGAGCTGCGCAACATTAAAGTTCTGCTGCCGCCGGGCAACACCGCAACCCGGAACACGCTCAACAAGGAAGAGCAAGCGAAATGGGAACCGACCGAAGCGCCGAAGGAACTCAACTACGATCTTTGGCTCGGTCCCGCTCCGGTCAAGCCGTACATCGAGGCCCGGACCCATTATAATTGGCGTTGGAACTTCGATTACAGCGGCGGCGTGCTGACCGATTGGGGCTCCCACCTGATCAATATCGCTCAGTGGGCGAACAACACCGACGACACCGGCCCGGTCGAAGTCCAGGGAACCGGCGACTTTCCCGCGTTCGACGAAGTTTGGAACACGACGCCAACCTTCAAGATCAATTACCGCTACGGCAACGGCGTAACGATGGAAGTTTGGTCGGAGGTTCCCGGTATCAAGTTGGAAGGAACGAAGGGTTGGCTCCTGATGCGCGGCTGGCGCGGCGAGATCAAGGCGAGCGACGACAGCCTGCTCGGCTTGAAGTTCGAGGGCGACAAGAATCTCGGCCGTCCGGAGTGTACCGTTCCGGCAAAGGGTGGGACCGGCGGCGAACACATCGATTTCGCGAACTGCGTCAAGTCCCGGAAACTCTGTTATTACACGGCGGAATGCGGGCATCGCAACCATTCGATCGCCCACATCGGCAATATTTCGATGCTGCTCGGCGGCGCGAAGTTAAACTGGAATCCGCAAACGGAGAAATTCGAAGGCGACCGCGCCGAAGAAGCAAACAAACATTTTTGCGCGACCCGCCCGCAACGGGAACCATGGTCTTTCGCCAAGGTCGATTCCTGGATCGGTTAACCGCAACGTCCGTAATGGACGAACCTTCGGGAAAACTCAAATTTCAATCCGAAGCTCGACGAGTCGAAGCAGCGACGGACTGATTTCCGAAGTTTCGTCTCGAAGCGTCAGCAAAAAGGTTCGGCGGATGTTGTACGTAATATGGAACCGAATCAACCGTTCAACATCCTGCTGCGTTCGTTCGTCGGCCTCGTCGAAGTGTTCGAGGACCAGCAGGGTCGGGCGTCCAGGTTCCTCGTCTTCGACCAAGCGGTCGCAAAGCCGTTGCCAAGCGATTGCCCGGCGAAAGAACGGCGATTTCGAAACCGTCAACGGCAAATTGATTCGTAAGGGATCGTCGTCGTGGGCCGATTCCAGTTCTTCAAGGAGAATTTCCGCGAATCCCTTCTCCTCGTCGTGCTGGAGATCCAAGGAAAGATACTGCCCGTTCCGATGGACGAACTCCTCGCGGAAATTTTCAAGAAATTCGTTTCCCTTGCCGAAATCGTCGAATTTCGTGGCGCCAACCCGGAGCAGTCCGAGCCGCTTGCCCAGATGAACGAAGAATTCAAGTTTGTTGGATGCCTCGCGTTGCAGTCGATCAACGCCGTGTCGTGTTTGAGTCGAAATCATCTCGCCCTCCTGGCAGATTGTTTTTTTTCTGGATTTCACGGCATCATAGCAGAAATCGAGAAAATCCGAAAGAGCAATTTTTTCCGATTGTTTCGGATTTCGTCAACTTACCGAACCGGGTCGAATTGCTTCTTGCCGTCGATTTCGGCTTGACGCATGGCGTCGAGATGTTTTTCCAGACGATCGTATTTTTCGGCCCGTTGGATGTCCGTGGCGTCGACCGGTTGAAAGTTACATGATTCGCCTCGCGGCTTTTCCTTGAGTCGCTCCGCTCCCGTTTGGAGAATTGCCAATGCTTCCTTGGCGTCCTTTGCCGTTGCGAGGCACGGACTGAGTTCCGGTCGCGTGAACGACACGTTCCAGAGCGGTTCCTCACCGATCAGTTCTTTCAGTCGTTTCAGTTCGTCGTTATCCAACGGCGAGCGACCGAACTTGTTCTTCGGATACGCCGAGTAATACGTCGGATAATACGGAGCGTTGATATCGATCCACGTCACGATCCGATCAAACGCTTTCGGATCGGATTTTCCGTCCAAAAAGATTCCCATCGACTTCCGCTGTTCGTCGATCGACGGTCTCGGATGTCCGTTGCGGATCACGTCGACGACTCGACTCTTGCCGGAACCCCAGGCATACGGTTCGAGAACCTTGACCGGACCGGCGCCGACGGCGCTGATCAATCCCTTGCTCCAAAGCTCCGTGTACGATTTATTGAAGATCAACGTCAAATCTCCGGCGAGAATCGGCTTTTTCTTGTCCGGTCCGTTGTTCCGACCATAATCGTGACAGACGATACAGTATTTGTCGAACACGGGCTGCACTTCGTCGGCGTAGCTGAATAATCGGGGTTCGCCGTGCCACGGCGTCAGCGTTTGGGTCGGATTCCGCATCGCGATCGGCGTGTACGGTAGCGGCGGGAACGTATCCAATCGGTTTTCGTGACAACCGTAACAGCCGTTGACTTCACCGGGACGGACGATGGTTCCGCTGCGCATCGTCTGGATCATCATCCCGTTTTCGTCCAAAATTTGGAAATAGACGAACGTATCCGCCGGAACCTCGAACTGAACGCTGCCGTCCGACTCGACGGGAACCGTTCCGAGAATCCGCTTGTTGTTGAAATCGTTCCACGCCATGCCGGGTGCCTGCTGGCCCGTGCCGCCGTCGTAGGCCGGACCGGTCCAGGAACGTTTCTCCGGCGACTCGACGACCCGCAAAAACTTCACGGAACCCGGCTTGACGTTCTTCATGCCGAAACCTTCGTAAACGTTCGACACGTAAAACGTTCCGGTCGATTTTGTCAAATCAATCCGGTTCGCGATCTGGGGCGGCGGCGTGGTCGCAACAACCGGAATCGGATCGAAGCAACCGGGACCGTCGACGTGAACGAGCGTCTGCCTGCCGTCGCGGTCGAGAACCCAAATCCCCATGGTTTCGTCCTTGCCGATCATTCCGGACGCCAAATAAATCGTTTCGGAAAGCGGCCAGGGATCCTCGAATTTCCGTTTCAGTCCGGTAAACCTGTCGTAAAGATTGACGCCGTCCTCTTGGACGAGTTCGATCGCTTCCGGCGGCCAAGTTTGGAGGATCGGCGTCTTTCCGTCGATTCCGTGTCGCCGGTCGATCAGTCCGATCGCTCCCCAAGGTTTATCGTGACACGAAGTCAGGGTCGCCAAAAAGACGGAATCCGAGCCGGGAAGAATTTTGCCGTCGATCACGCCGCCGGGCGACGCGGTATTGTTGCCCCAGAAAATCGCGTGGTTCGTGCCGTCCGGATTCGTCGTCCAAACTCCTTGCGCGTCGCCGAAGTTGCGGTCGACGTATTCCCAACGATCGTACATGATTCGACCGTCGGGCAGCAAATTGGAATGTCCCTCGAACAACGTGCTGTGTCCGATTTGCAAAATGTTCGAGCCGTCGGCGTTCATCGTGAAGAGATTGCAGACGATATGCCGGTTGCACATACAGTACTTCGGCTCCCGCGTCGACGAAAAGACGATTTTTCCGTCCGGTAAATACAGCGGGTCGATATCCGAAACGTTTTCGAGGAACGTCAACTGCTTCAACACGCCGCCGTCCGCCTGGAATTTTTTGTCCGGTATCGAAATTTCTTCTTTCGCTGCGGCAAGATCCAGTTCGTAAAGATGGTAATCGTCCGTAATATCCTTGCGGATCGAGACGAGCAGTTTTTTCGCATCGAACCGGAGCGCCGGATCCCGAACGACGCCGTTCGGAACGTCGATCAGCGTCCGCACGGAACCGTCCGCCGGATTCCAGAGCCGTAGCGAACTTCCCGGTTTGAACAGTCGCGTGCTGATTTCGTCGTTTTGAAAAAGGGTTTCCGTGTTGTGATGGTCGAAGTTGTATTGCTGCCGTTTTATGTAAATAATCGAGTGATCTTTGAGAATCGGATATTTTTCGACTGCCAACGGATCGGGGACGCCGGGCTTCGGTTGCTTCGCCAAAAAATCGTCGCGGCGTTTCGTTGCAGCGGCGTCGATTTCTCCCTCGGCGATGAAACGGTCCATGCGAATATGAGCCCAGGGACCGGTTTCCTTGTCGACGACCTGGAGGACGAAACGAGATTCCGAAGAGGGGAGCGCCGGAGTACCGGCTAAATTCCAGAGGATTTCGTCCAGCCCTTGGGAGTTTTTGCCCTGGGCCTTGAAAAGAGTTTCGACGCTTCCGTCGTCGTTGAGGCGACAGAGAGCGACGTAGGTGTTCGGCTTTTGACCGCCGCCGACGAAAAGTTTCGCCTCCTTGCCAATCAGCGAGAACGCTGGGGATTCCAGCACGCAAACCACGTTGTCGGTCGGCGCAGCGTTTTCCGCCGATTCCAACGTCGTCAGGTAGAACTTGCCGTGCTTGGCGTAGGAAACCGTGTTGTTGTGGAACTCGACGTCCCGGCCGCCAATCGGTTTGGAGTTTTCGCCCTCAATGATCTTCCAACCTTCCTTGGCGAGGTCGCCGGATTCGAAGTCGAACTCGACCGCCGAACACGGCAAAGAGAACAAGAGAATTTCAATTGCCGACAATAACAGAAGTTTCAATCTCAAGACCGGGGGCACAGCCCCCGGCTCTTTGTTGATGTTTTCTTTGTCGACATTGAAATTTTTCATGCCTCAAGTTGGGCTGAGATTTCGTCGGGGATGTTGACATTCGAAGAAACTTTTTGAATGTCTTCGTGGTCGTCAAGCATTTCCATGAGCTTGAGGACCTTCGTCGCGGTGTCGACGTCGTTGACGTCGGCCCTGTCCTTCGGCATCAGGCTCAAACTCGATTCTTCCGGTTCGATTCCGGCCTTCTGAATGGCGTTTGAGACCGCTTCGTAGGCTTCCGGCGGGCAGGTGATCTCGAAGCCGTCCTCCGTTTCCTGAACGTCGTCGGCACCGGCCTCCAGAGCGAATTCCATGACGTCGTCTTCCGTCAACTTTCCCTTCGGAAAGGCGAAGAATCCCTTCTTTTCGAAGTTCCATGACACGCAACCACTGACTCCGAGCTTGCCGCCGCAGGTCTCGAAAATCTTCTTGATCTCCGGAGCCGTTCGATTGCGATTGTCCGTCACGGCTTCCGCCAAAACGGCGACGCCGCCGGGGCCGTACCCTTCGTAGATCAATTCGTCGAGCTGCTCCGCGCCGAGTTCGCCGGTTCCCCGTTTGATCGCCCGGGCAATATTATCCTTCGGCAGACTGACCGCCTTGGCTTCGTCGATCGCGGCCCGCAATCGGATGTTGGCGTCCGGATCGCCGCCGCCGAGCTTCGCCGCGATGATGATCGCCTTCGCCAACTTACTCCAAAGTTTGCCCCGTTTGGCGTCGACCAACGCCTTTTTATGCTTGATGCCCGCCCAGTGTGAATGTCCTGCCATTGTTCTTGGGAGCCGGAATACCGGCTAAATGATAAAAGATTATTTTGGTTTCTTTTCCCGTAACTGTCTCGTCGATGATTTCGCCGGCTTGGAAGGCGGCTCCGGATGGGGCGGCTTGCCGGATTTCGACTCGGACGGGGCGTCGGAAGGAGAAGTCGATGTTTTCGGTGTTGTCGGTTTCGCCGATTCTTTGGCGGGCGATTTTTTCGTCGTTTGAGTACCGGTTTCTTTTTTCGAAGGAGCTTGAACTTGCTTCTTATCTTCGGTTGACTTCGGCAACTTCGAATTTTTTTTCGGCGTTTCCTTTTCGGAAGACTCGCTCAATGGGGCAACGGTCGCGGGAGAGATCTTTTTTTCGGCTTCCCGAGACGGAGAAGTTTCGACGGATTTGGGTGTCGATACCGCTTTCTTCTTTTCCTTGTTCTCCTTGCCCTTTTTTCCGCTTTTGAGCGACAAACCGTCTTCGTCGTCGAAGCGTCCTGCTGAAGAATGGTCTTCCGGACGGAACGGCGAATCATCCGGCAGGAACTCCGCTTCGGTTCCGACGGACTCTTCCTCGAAATCATCGTCGTCCGGAGCCGCGAAAGGCAACGCAACGACCGGCAACGGCCGCTGCGGAGCCGGTTTTGTCTGCGTTTGGGGGACGATCAAGACCGGCGGCGTCCAATCGCGCTGCGCGACCTCCGGATCAATCGTCTTTAAAAGGGTTCGAAGCTCCGAGGATGTCGGCTCGGTGTAAAAATCGACGGCGAAATGATGGAGTTGGAACGAAAAGCTCCAACCTTCTTTTTTGGCAATCGCCCGTTCCAAACCGGAAACTTCTTCCAAGGTTCCTTCCTTGTTGACTTGCGTCAATCCAAGCAATCGAAAGATCCGGAGCGACGCCTCGTCCAGCGGAATCAGATGTCCTCCGAACGCGACCTGAGCCGTGTAGTCGACCATGAAACGGGTACACGACGGAATCTCCCGAAGAAATTCAATGGACTGGCTCAGGTTTTTGCCTTTTTTCCGCAGCTCCTCAAGATCGAACATATACGTTTTCTCGAAAACGCCTTGGAGCGAACGTCGAACCCGATCACCGGTTGCGGTAGGATCAGGAAGCATCGAAAACGTGTCCGCCAACTCACGAACCGTCGAAACGCGAACTTCGTTCCAGTCGATGAAATAGTTTTCCAGAACGGCAAACGCCGCATCGGCAAGCTCGAAGGACGCGTTTTCCAGAAGGGCCGCGTAAATCAAATGCTCCAACACGGTCCGCTCCGGAATCACCGGAAGACCTTTGATTCTTTTTTGGAGCAGCTTCGCCAGTAATTCGATCTTCTTCGTTTTGGAAACGGCGGCCATAGGAAATGAACAGTGAACAGTGAACAGTGAACAGTTTAGCCGCTCCGCCTTGCGGAGCGCTTTTCGATTCGTTCGTTTCTCAGATTTTGCCTTTTGATTTCAGGTAGGCAATCACCTCGTCGGCGAGTTGGTCGGCAGTCTTGGTTGCGGCGTCGAGTTTCAGTTCGGGAGCGGTCGGCGCTTCGTAGGGATCGTCGATTCCCGTAAAACCTTTCAGTTCGCCGGCCCGGGCCTTTTTATAGAGTCCTTTGGGATCCCGCTGCTCGCAGATTTCGATGGGCGCGTCGACGAAAATTTCGACAAAATCGCCTTCCGCCAAAGATTTTCGGACCCGATCCCGGTCGACTTTGTAAGGGCTGATAAACGCCGTCAGGGCAACGGTTCCCGATTCGGCGAACAATTTGGCGACGGCTCCGATACGACGGATGTTCTCTTCCCGGTCCTGCGCGGAAAAACCAAGTCCAAAGCGTTTAGAAAAATCTTCGCCGTGAACGTCTTTGAGCATTCCGGGCCCGGCGTTCAGACCGTGCCGAACGTTGTCGCCGTCGAGAACGAAACTATGTTTGCCGATTTGGTGGAGTTTGTGGTCGACCAGATTGGCGACGGTACTCTTGCCGCAGGCGCTGAGTCCGGTGAACCAGACGACGCAACCCTTGTTGCCGTTGAGTGTTTCGCGTTCCGCTCGGGAAACCGCGTGGTCGTGCCAATGAACTTCGACGCCGGATTGGGACATGGTTCGTAAGGAAAAAAGGTTAAAAACGGGCGACAATTCGACAACGGTATTGTACATCGGGACCGCATCCCGTTCAAGTCGGACATCAACGGCGACCGTCGGATCATTTCTTTTCCGGTTCCTTGGCGGTGATCTCTTTCAACCATTTGGCTCGCAACAGATTGCCGATCGCCGAGGGACCGGACACGGAACGTTCGAAATGGGCGACGGCGCCGTCATAGTCCTTGTCTCGTTCCGCGACTCGACCGAGCATGTATTGGATGCTGTTACTCCACGGATTGCGACCGGCGATATCACGGCTTTTCCAATACTCTTTCGCGGCGGGAAGGGAATCGGTTTCGTACGATGCCAATCCGAGCCAGTAGATGGCGTTGAGCGTTGCGATGCGATAAGCCTGCTCCAACGCGGGATTCGCCTGAAAAACCGGTTGATTTCGGAGCGACAACATGTCGCGGTCCGGAATTCTTGCGTCTTGAAAATACATCACGGCGCCGTCTTGCCCGGTAATTTGGTGCTTGAAATAGAGAATACGGCCGCTCCAGAGACCGAAGGTATTTTTTTTCGGATTCGGAAACCGGAACGTCGTCAGCAGCTCGTTCGTCAAACCGGCGGAAAACATTTGCTCGAACATCGTCTGGAACGGAAATTTCCAAAGTTCGACCTTTTCGATGTTGGGCAGGCCGCTAAACAGTCGACGCTGTTCGGTGGCGTCGACGTAGAGGACCATGCTTTGGCTGCCGCTCAATTCCATTTCGATAACTTTCATTCGCTGGGAAACGGAACACGGCGTCACGAGAAGATGAGCGGTCGACTTTTTTACGGCCTCGGCGGAGAGCGGAAACACCGCGTCCTTGGCGAAATCCAGGCGGCGAAGCAGGGCGTCGTCCTTCACGACCTGCGACAAGGTCGCAACGTCCTTGCAATCAAGTTCGCCGTTTTCTTCCAGAACGAGACCGCCGGGACCCGGAATCGGCAGACCGTGAAACGGCAGGAAAAGATAGATTTCCTTGTCGATCAGAACACCGACCGCCCAAAACAACCTGGTTTTCGGATTCTCCGGATGCGGAACCGACAAGATACAGGAATCGATTCGCTGCTCCTGAAGCAGTTCCATGAAAACCCAGGTTCGATCCCAAGCCGTTCCGTTTCCGATCAACAACGTCTGCCAAGGGAACTGCTGCGGCAGAATAATTTCCTGTTGTCGGTCGATGGCGACCGTTTCGTCCCGAATGTCGACATTCCGCACCGTCCAATCGAAGATCGCCTTGACTCGGTCCAATGTCGCTTGTTTTTCGCCTCGCGCCCACGACGAAATGTTTCGGATCCAAGTCCGCTGCTTTAAGTAGTCGACGTCGGACGGTTGGATGAACAAGCCTTCGACACGAAACTCCGCGGCGAGATGCTCCAAATTTTCGGCGACGTTCTCGAACTGCCGAGCTTCCGTTTCCCGTTGCCGGGCAAAGGCCCGAATTCCCGCCGGCGTCAAATTGGGAATCGAATCGAGATTGGAAAACTGGTCCCGAAGCCCGGTAACGTGCTTCGAAAAAGCGGCAAGGTTGACGATTTCACAAAGTTCGGCGAATTCCTTAAGCTCCACATCGAGCTGCGTCAGCAAGAGGACGACTTGTTTGCGTTCGTTGTCGAGCGAAGCGGGGAGCGGCTCTTCGGATTGGTCGAACTCCGACTTGCCTTGGAGAACACGAAGCAATCGAATGACGTTCCGGGCGGCTTCTTCGCAACGCTTCGCGGCTCCTTCCATGGCAAGAAGCGTTTCGTCCGGCTTCCAATTTGGATCGGTCGAGCGTTCCGAGATCCATTTATTCAGACGGTCCGATGTCTGGATGAGTTTTTCCGCTCCGGGCATCTCGGGGAGGCATGGATATTCTTCCAATGTATTCAGCAGGTCCAAACTCCGGTCAAGGGTTTCCTGTTGTCGCTCGAAGTCGCCGGAAGCTCCTCCATCCTCGACAAGAATCGTCGAAACACTCTCTTGCGGCCGGCAACTGCATCCGGCGAAAATCAAGCTCAGGGGCAACAGGCAAAGAAAGAATAGTCGAGACATCTCGTAAAAGCGGTAGAAAATGTTGAACCCGATCGATATTCCGCCCGCGTTTTTGCCGCAAAGCGCCCTTTCCGGGTAATTTTAGCTGCAACAAAGAGGTTTGGCAATCCATTCAAGACGGATTGCAACATTCGACAGCAGGTATTCTCATCACAAAATCGATCTTTTCGAATCGATGGATCGCCGTCAATTCAAAGAAGATGCGCAAGGATTGACGATAAATCTTCTTTTGCGTCAAGCATCGGCAGTTTTTCGGTCGACACAAACCACCCAATCGCCTCATTTTTTGCAATTGGAAATTTCAGCGCATTCGGCAAGCTAATCCAATTGAAGAAAAGAGCTTTGGGAAACTCAAGCGGCTTCGTGGACGGGCCGATGATACTGTTGACCCTGAAAACCAATTCGCGTGTCGGGGGGCACGTTCAGGGAAAGTCAGACGCCGAAAAACAACAATTGGGCCGTGTGTCGGCCCATCGGGACTGACACAAATCACCAAAGTAGCCGTTGGAAGAACGAAGGAACCTTGAGCGCGGAACCGGAATGACTCCTCTCGAACGAAGGAGTGAGTCTTTCGTCAAAGGAAGTCAGCCGCTCCAGCCTCAACGTTCCCGGAATTCGATCGAACGGCCAACCAGGAAAAGGAGAGTCTACCCAATGAAGTCCAGAGTGTTGATGGCCGCTCTCGTGGTGGTCATGTTGATGGGCGTACGGACTTACGCGCACGATTGTGGTCCGTGCTCCGAAGTTGATCCTTGCGGTGCTTGCAACGGTTGCGCGAAGTCCTGCGACCTGTTCTCGGGCCTCAAGAAACTCGTCGCCTGCAGTCCCTGTGCCGCGAGTGAATGCGGTCCGTGCGATGCGATCGTTGCTTGTACACCGTGCGGCGAAACGAGCTGCGATCCTTGCGGATCTTGCGGCGACGTCGGTTGCAATGACGGTTGCGGACCCAAATTCGTGTTCGGAAGTCGCTTGAAAGCGTTCTTCGCCGCGAAAGGTTGCGATCCGTGCGATCCGTGCGGAACCGGCTGCGATGACGGTTGCAATCCGTGCGATACCGCTTGCGGTCCGTGCGACGTTGCTTGCGACGACGGTTGCGGTCCCTGCGAACCCAAGTTCGCGTTCCGTAAACTGTTCAAAGGTTTCGGCAAAATGCATTGCTCGTGCAATGATGGTTGCGGTCCTTGCGACACGGCGTGCGGAGCCTGCGACGGTTGCGGAACCGCTTGCGACCCGTGCGGAGCTTGTGACAGCTCCTGTGGTCCGTGCGACAACAGCTGTGGCGCCTGCGACAGCAGCTGCGGTCCGTGCGACGCCGGATGTGGAGAGAAATTCGGATGCCTTCTCGACAAGCCCCGTCGGAACATTAAAAAGTTCTTCGACGGTTTCCGCCTCGCGAAGTGCAATCCCTGCAATCCGTGCGACCCGTGTGGTCCGTGCGATACGGCTTGTGGTAGCCCGTGCGATACGGTCTGTGGCAGTCCCTGCAGCAGCCTGAATGCCAATTGCCATGGTGAAGCCGCCGCTCCCGTCTCCCAGCTCCCCGAAGCCTCGAAATAACGAGCGTTAACCCCGAAGACGACGATTTCAATATCGTAAGCTTCTATTACGACCTCCCGGCGGTTCGCCGTCGGGAGGTCGTTTTCGTTGACGGTTTTCTATCCTCCGTCTTTCCGTAAGCCGAAAAAGGATGCGGTCAACGGGATTCGATCCGGTATCTTTTGAGAGTGTTGCGTAAAAGTTAGGACGGGAGCGTTTGCCGATTGGGGGCGGAAAGGAAAGAAGATGATCGTAAAAAGTCGAGAGTGTCGCGTAAAAAGTTGGTGTTTTACCGATTTCGCCCCGGAGGGGCATGGCATCACAGCCCAGGGCAGAGCCGAAGGCGTCGCCCTGGGTTGACGAACGCCCCCAAAGTGTTCGCCCTGAAAGGGCAGTGCAACCCCGGCTTGGCACTGCCCTTACAGGGCGGCGGCGAGTACGCCTTGCCCTGGGCTGGAATGCAATGGCCTTTCAGGCCGAAGATTCAAAAGTCAACAATTTTTTCGCGGTCTTTTGCTCCCCGTTCCACCCCCAATCGGAAAACGCTCCCAGTTTGGACTCGCGCGAAAACAACTTGCCGAATTGTACAGAATCAATGGCCGCTTCAATCCCCAAGTTGCGGCGGAGTACCGCCTCCACTTGGGGCTCTTTGGATAGTTTATTACTGGACAGTTCTTCACGGCCGAAGTCTAATCCGATATTTTTTTAGCGAATATTTACTTTCACGTCGACCGATGATAGGATAGTGATTCCGTTTAATTATCATCATTTGATTTTGCTTGCCGACCAAGAAAGGGCCTTTATGATCGACATTGATTACATCAATCCCGTGATCGCCGGACTGGAAGACGCGTTTTCGACGATGCTGAACTGCAAAATCGAACGGACCGGACTCGGTTTGATGGAAAACAACCAGGCGCTGCATCCGGTCAGCGGAATCATCGGGATCAGCGGCAAAGGCGTCGGAACGATCGTCCTCTCAATGTCGGAAAGTGTCGCCATCAAATCGGCATCGACTATGCTCATGTCGGAATTGAAGGAAGTCGACGACGACGTCATGGACGCGGTCGGCGAACTCACCAACATGGTCTGTGGCGGCGCGAAAGCGAAACTCGCCCAATACAGTCTCAGCATGAGCCTCCCGAACGTTCTTTGCGGAAAGGAATGTCGCTTGCATTTTCCACAGAATTCGCATCCGATTTCGATTCCGTTCAAATGCGCTTGGGGAAATCTCGCGCTGCAGATCGGTTTTACCTTTCCCGGCGTCGCCAAAAAATAAATCCGGTTCAATCCGCCGCGGAAACGAGCCGAAATCGAAAACCGTCGTCATCGACGTCGATTTCGGCGTTTTCAAGGTCCAACGAGACAAGTTCCGCAACGTCTTTCAAGGCTCGTTCCAATCCTGTAAACCGTAACAGGTCGCGGAAGGGGCCGTCGTCTTCCAAGAGAAATTCTCCGCCGATCCGTTCGCCTTGAAAC
This sequence comes from Thermoguttaceae bacterium, assembly GCA_031548665.1. Taxonomy (GTDB): domain Bacteria; phylum Planctomycetota; class Planctomycetia; order Pirellulales; family Thermoguttaceae; genus WRKP01. Next base: position 2,440 of record JAVBQW010000023.1, on the reverse strand, counting down.
ACGACGCCGCCGCTGAGCGTTTGAAGTTTCGGCAACGTTCGACACTCCGTTCCTTCCAGACGCTCGATCCAGGCGGCACAGTACGCTTGCAACACGGAACGCCCGATCAGCAACTCTCGACGAGAAACGCTGATATGACAGGATCTCGGATCGAATCGCGGTGGAAAGTCGACGGCAAGCGAATCGTTGTTCGGCTCAAAATAGAGCCGCATCAGGAACGGCTGCGGCAACTCCGCCGAAGTCGGCTTGATTTCAAGGCGGTTCTCGACGCTCCAGTTCCAGATCGATTCTTGGGAACTGATCCGTACCGAATTCAGATCGAGACGCGGACAAACCGAGCGAAGCAATTCGAAGGCGTGTTTCTCCGGATACACCGCGAATTCTTCGATCCGCCCCTCGCCAAGGTAGGTGATGGTCAACGGCTGACGGCCGTCAATGTTCGGCGGCTGTTCCGAAAATCGAAGCGGCGCCCGCCGCAGATACGACATGTAAGACGGAAGGAATAACGTCCCGACGAACGCCTCGACGTCCGATTCCTCAAGAAGAGCCCAAAATGTCAGCATTCGGTAAGACCGGGATCGCAGATCCCGGCTCTTGAGTTGTTTTTGACCGGGATCACGAATTCCGGCTCTTGATGAGTTGTTTTTGAAGTTGTTTTTCGAAGTTTCCTTACTTCAACGTAATGACAAGCTCTTCGACGGCTCCTTTTTTGACGGCGAACGGCGTCGCTGTGCCGCCGACACGAACGGTGTAACCACCGCGGAAAGCACGAACCGTTGCGATGCCGTTCTCGTCGGTCTTGAGCTGGACTTTGGTCGTCCAATGGTTTTTGATCTGCTCCAACAAGGCGTCGTAAGCGGGTTTCGGTGACAGATCACCACGCAGTAATCCGGCCGGCGCCCCCTGCCATGCTCCTTGATCGCAGAAGTCCCACCATGTAATCGCCTCAACGGATGGATGCGAAAAAAGCATCGTGTAGATTCGAAGGACATCGTTTTTCTGCTTTTCTTCGCCTTCCGGAGTTGACAGCCAGGCTTTTCCTTTCATCACGGCTTCCGTACCGCTCTGACCGGACAGGATCGTCAGTTCGGTGAAGTGCAACGGCACGCCGAACCGGGCGAAACGTTGGCAGACTTCCCAAATTTGAACGTTGCTCCAAACGTTTTGGTGCATGTGGGACTGGATACCGATCACATCGTAAAGCCGCTTACCGTCGGCGTCGACCGTCTGTTCGACGACCTTGGCGTACGCTTCGTCGACCCGATAATCGTTGATCAGCAACGTGGCGTTCGGACCGGCTTTTCGAGCCTCGACGAAACACGCCTTGACGAAGTCGATTTGACCGACCTTTTTCCACATCGCCGTGTGCAGCGGTCCTTGGCCTTCCCGCTCGAAAGCCGTCGCTTCGTTGACGACATCCCAACGATCGATTCGTCCGGCCAAGGTTTTGACGCAATCGTCGATCCTTGCGAGCTGCAATCGAAAAAGTTCGTCGGCGTCGACGTCCTTGAACCACGCGGCATCGGAATGGTTCCAAGCGAGCGGATGTCCCTTGGTCGCGATGCCGTTCGCCTTGCACCATTCGGCGACCTGCCTGGCTTTTTCATGATGCGGCTTGCCGCGTTCCCCCTCATAGGACGGCCAGTAAAATCCGAGCGTCGCGAAATTGAGAAGAGCGGAGAATCGGGCGTTGTACGCCGCGTTTTCCTCTTCGGTTCGGCAGGTACCCCATTTGAAAATATTGGAACCGAAAAGAAATTCGTGGGAATTTTGTTCGATATTGACGACGGCGCCGCCGATCGGTTTGCCGTTGACGTCAAGCACCTTGATCCGAACGTCTTCTTTTCGATGCTGCTCAATACGGGCCGCCGCCTCGGAAAACAGAGCGGCGTCGTCTTGGGCGACGACGAACGGCGTGAGAAAAAGAAAGAGAAAAATCAACGAATAAATTCCGAAGAGTCGCTGCATTCGAACACCGAAACGAATAAAGATGGACGGGAACCTCGCTTCGGTTCAGTGTATCAAAAACGGCATGGAGAAACAAGGTCCCCAAAGAATGAAGACTCTCCCAATTGTACTGTGCAAGTTGCAAGGCATCGAACACTGAACAAGGCTGGAGACTGTAGGCCGGAGACTGGAGTTCCCGGTTTCCAACCGTTCCCTCCGGGCTCCAGCCTCCAGTCTTGCGGCAGAATCAAGGTTGCATTCACAAACAACGCCGAGAACTTGCACAGTACAACTAAACCGAGAGAGTAGCGAAAAAGTTGATTTTTTGTCGATTTCGCCCCGGAGGGGCAGCGCATCACAGCCCAGGGCAGAGCCGAAGGCGTCGCCCTGGGTTGCCAACGCCCCAAGAAATGATCGCCCTGTAAGGGCAGTGCAATACCGGTGTTGCACTGCCCTTACAGGGCGGCGGTTGGTGAGACCGGTATCCCAGGGC
>JAVBQW010000240.1:0-4011 GCA_031548665.1 Thermoguttaceae bacterium | reverse complement strand
GACAACTCGGCTCCGATGTGAGCGCGGTTCGCAATTCCCGGGTCTACTCGATCAACGAAGATTACGCAACGGTCCCGGGCCCGAGATTCATTCTTTTGATCGAACGCCTTGCTGAGATCCTCCATCCGGACCCGCCGAATTGACGGGGTACATGATACAATGAATTAAATCCTGCCAGTCCCGTTCATCCTGTCAAAAAAACTTTGCATTGTGGGTAAGGAAAGGTAGGCAACCGATCTCCGAGCGGTTGCGTCGCAGTACTCGGCGACTGGAATGACGAAAACGCGAGGTACTTACGGGAGTTTTTTTTTTCGGTATAATCATCTGGGCGGTGACGTTATTCTGTACAACGGCAATAATGGGACATTTTCCAGAAACGTTTTTTGCCTCGATAACTTTGTAACTGCTGGTTCTTAGGGAAGATGAGCGGCCCAGCGAGGCCGCGGATTCTCGGAGCCGAAGGCAGCCGCCTTACCGTGCTACGGTATAACGGCCGCAACGAAAGCCGGCCGAACAGACAATACGGCGGCGCAGCGTTCGGTTCATAACGTCAATTGGCGAGATTAACCGGGCGCTGCCAAAGAACCGACGTTGCAATTCTCGTGGTGATTGCCATGGAGTCGGCTTGCGAGTTTATCGTTCGAGAGCTATAATGATCGAGAGTTCAGTGATTCCTTTCGACGATCTCTTTCTACGGATTTCCCAATGCTCGACAAAGTTAAAGCGTACCACACGGACTTTACGAAACTTCTTTCGACCTTCGATCTTGAAGCCTTGGCGAAGGCGTCGGAACTCGTTGCCAAACATTACGCCGCCGACAAACAGATTTTCGCGGCCGGCAACGGCGGTAGCGCGGCCTTGGCCGTTCATCTCGTCGCCGACTTCGGTAAGAACGTCGCCGGACCGACCGACAAGTTTCCGCGAATCCTGTCGCTGTGCTGCAATTCCTCGACGTTGACGGCCCTCGGCAACGATTGCGGCTACGAAAACACGTTTTCGTACCAACTCCGCAACCTGATGAATCCCGGCGATCTGGTCGTCCTGATTTCGTCCAGCGGCAACTCGCCGAACATCGTCGAAGCGGCGAAATTCGCCAAGGCCAACGGAGCGACGGTCCTTGGACTCAGCGGATTCAGCGGCGGAAAGCTCAAAGAACTCTCCGACGTCAGCCTCCATGTTTCCTGCAACGTTTACGAACTGGTCGAAGACGCTCATTCTTTCTTCTGCCACGCGATCGTCACGGCGTGCAAACGTCCCCGGTGAGAAAGCTTCAACTTTTTTCGGAGCCGCGACCGTCAGGAAGCGGTAGTACAACGTTAAGGAAATAATGTTCGTGAGAATGGATCAATAGCCGTCATCCCCGCGAAGGCGGGGACCTAGACGGAAGGCGTTGTCGACCGTTTGCATCCGTCAATAATGTGTGCAAGAACCTATTAAAATCTGTTCTCTAGGTCCCCGCCTGCGCGGGGATGACGATATTTTTTCCGTTTCCACGAAGCTCAATTCCTTAACTTTGTAGTCGCCGGTATTCCGCTTCCTGACGGACGCGGCTCTGATTGGCCGATTAAATTCCGGGGAACGTTTATCCTTCTTCGGCAACGGTTTCGAGTTCTCTCCAGACGAGAGGATGTTGGTGCCGGGACTCGATTCGGAGGGCGACTTCGCCGTTTTGAAAAATTCGGACCGTGCCGCTGCTCTGACTGACGGCTACGGCAACGGCGGAGGTCGCGCGGCTGACGGCGGCAGCGGCCCAATGTCGGGCTCCAAGGCCGAGCGACAGCGAAATCGTCGCCGTCGATGAAGTCTCCAAATATCGGCAGGCCGCTTCGACGGTTCCGTCCGCCGCGACGATGATCGCGCCGTCGAGTTGCGCAATTTCCTTGATTCCCTCACGGACCTTGGCGTCGAAGATCGAGCGTTCCTTCCGTTGGTATCCACGCATCGGATCGAAACCGACCGGTCGACTTTCTTCTAAAACCTTCCGGGCGTCGCCGACGACGAAGAGTGTTCCGATCGATTTGCCTTCGCGACCGTCGACGCCGATTTCGACCGCCATGTCGACGACGACTTTGAGCGTTCGCAACGGCACCCGACTTTCCAGTTGCCTCAAATCGCGACCGGACAGCCGATCGAGATGCTCGCCGAGATTGATCACGCTGACCGAATCGAGGTGTTGCGGATCGAACGCGCTGTACAGGGCGATCACGCGACCGCCGTGCGGAATCAGATCGTCGGCGACCGCTTCGAGAATCGCGTGCGACATTCGATCGTAGATCGGCGTTCCCTTTTCGAATTCCAGATGAATCACCGAAAATCCGTGTTCCGTCGCGGAGACCAGCATTTCATTACTCGTCGAAGCGACGAGCAATCGAACGTTCGGAATCAACCGGCGAAACCGCGCCCAGTCGACGGGCGTTTCCGGAAAAATGATGATTCCGGAGGCGTCGATTTCCTCTTGGAGGCGGTAGAGAAAATCGAACAGATGACGGAGACGGTCGTTGATCTTCAGCGAGTCGATCATGGGGCGGGATAATTCGGGCACGAATATTTAGAAAGAGAATCTCTTTATCGTAAACGATTTATCGCCGCACCGCAAGAACGGGCGAAAAATTATTGCCGGCGTCGGACGTTTCAATTCCCCTGCCGACCCTCGACAGGACGAAGTTCGGAGGATAAAATCAAGACGAATCAAGGGATACGCCGTTCAACCATTCATTCAGTACGAACCATGTCATCACGTTGGATCTCGAAGCGGGCCGGAACGTTCGAAGCGTCCGGTATTCGGAAAGTGTTCGATCTCGGAGCGAAACTCAAGGACCCGATCAATCTCTCGATCGGCCAACCGGATTTCGACGTTCCCGAGGCGGCGAAAAAAGCGTTGATCGACGCCGTCAACTCGAAAAAAGGCGGATACACGCCGACGCAGGGACTTGCCTCGTTGTTGGGCGAACTCCAAAAACGGGTCGACGCTCAATATCACCATTCGGACCGACAGGTCTTTGTCGCTAGCGGAACCAGCGGCGCGCTCGCCTTGGCGATGCTCGTCGTCGTCGATCCCGGCGATGAAGTGATTTTTTTCGATCCCTATTTCGTGATGTACGATGCGACTGTCAAGATGGCGGGCGGAACTCCCGTGATCGTCGACACGTATCCGGATTTCAAGTTCGACCTCCAACGATTGGCCGACGCGATCACACCGAAAACGAAGGCGATTATTTTGAACTCGCCCGCCAATCCGACCGGCAAGGTCGCGACCCGCGACGAAGTCAGAGAAATTGCGCAGCTCGCCAAGGAGAAAAATATTCTCTTGATCAGCGACGAAATTTACAAGATGTTCTGTTTTTCGGAGTTCGTTTCCGCCGCGGAGTATAACGACGAAACGTTGGTTCTCGACGGATTCAGCAAGTCCTACGGCATGCCGGGCTGGCGCGTCGGCTTCGCTCACGGTCCCAAAGACCTGGTCGAGCAAATGCTCAAGTTTCAACAATATACGTTCGTCTGCTCTCCTCACGTCGGCCAGATCGGCGCCTTGGCGTCGTTGGACGCCGACATGACGCCGCAGATCGAAAGTTATCGAAAACGCCGGGACATGCTTTACGACGCTCTCAAGGACGATTACGAAATCGTCAAACCGGAAGGCGCGTTTTACATGTTCCCGAAAGCGCCGTGGGGCACCGCGACGCAGTTCGTCGAAAAGGCAATCACCGAATACTCGATGTTGATCATTCCGGGCGGTGTATTCAGTCGGAAGGACACCCATTTCAGGATTTCGTACTCCGCGACGGAAGAACAGCTCCAACGCGGCATCGAAGCGTTCAGGAAATTGGCGAAAAAATAAGCTATACGTCGTCATCCCCGCGAAGGCGGGGACCTAGCCCGGAAATTTCACACGGTGTTTGAGAGTGAAGGATTCGTCCCGGAGGGAGCGAAATCGTGAAATTTTCATGAAAAAACACGGGTTTTCGACGATCGGCGCACGCCGCCCCCTCCCCCAAAAAGGGTTGCATGACT
>JAVBQW010000009.1:0-10455 GCA_031548665.1 Thermoguttaceae bacterium | reverse complement strand
AGTCATGCAACCCTTTTTGGGGGAGGGGGCGGCGTGCGCCGATCGTCGAAAACCCGTGTTTTTTCATGAAAATTTCACGATTTCGCTCCCTCCGGGAGGAATCCTTCACTCTCAAACACCGTGTGAAATTTCCGGGCTAGGTTCAAGGAATTACTCGGCGCTGGACTTGCGTCCAATTTCTCGACAACTTGCGTGGAAAGTTCGTCGCAAACAGGTGCAATTTCCGCATGTTTCTCTTTTTGAGAAGATGTTTGGCGGCTCTTCTTCGGGGATTTGATGACGGTTTGAGGTTTTTTTGCCATTTCTCCATCATCATATTTGTCGACTTCGTCGTTCCCCCAAAGATATCGAGGTGCTGGCGGCGGAGTAGACGTGTGTTGGTTCGTTTGAACCTGCTCCTCATAAGGAGCCGAAGAGGTGTTATCTTTCATGGTTTCTGTTTTGTTAGAAGTGGAAGAATTAGTAATAAGCACCGCATTTTCAAGGTCAACATCGACCTTGTTGTTTTGATTGCGAGTTTCCATAGTGGACTGAATCCTTATTTTAATTATTGAAAATTTACCTACTAACGAGAAAATCCATTTTAGCGATTTGCTAAAATGGATTTTATTTTTCATTCTTACAAGATTGTCGACCGTTGATAAAATCGATAATCGAACGAAAATAAAAACAATTTATCAGCTAATATTGCTTTGTTTCCTATTGTTATGGTGGTCTTATAGATTGGTTTCGCATCTGTTTTGTATTCGTTCTCTTATTTATCTATATCTCGTGATGATTGGAATGACTGCTTGCCAGGGGTCAGCAGTAAGCAAACAAATGCAAGAGACGTGCCAGAATGTTGAATTATTAAAATTATTGCGTCCACGCAATAAAACGTGAGACGGACGCCTTTTGTTCTGCCCAACTCCTCACTGTCATTCTGGCAGTCGCTGTACTGTTTTGATGCATCTCCCTGTCAAATTGCTGTATTCTGACGCGATTTGTCGAATTTGTGTGTCGGAGCAACGCAGGCAGAGCTGCCAAACTCGTGTCACGCAATGCCTTTAATTGTTGGCGGTAACCTTAGTCGCGCTGAAATCGCAAAAGAATGTTTGAAAAAAATAAAAATTAAAAAGAAATTTTAGTTGCATTTGAAAAAATCGTGCATATAATGCGACACATCAAGTAAATCAAGTCCATTTATGTCAAGCAAAGCAAAGGAGAAAAAACATGGTCGGTACAGCTGTTTCAATGGAGAGTAAATCTCCCGTCTTTCTGAGAGCGTGTGAGGTTGCGGAGCGGTACGGTTTTTCACAGCGACATTGGTATCGCCTTGTCGAACGTCAAGACGCACCACAAGCGATTCATTTCGGTGGGCTGGCGCGGTGGCGTCTGGAAGACTTGCTGGATTGGGAGGCGAACGATTGTAAACCGCCGACAAAGCGGTAAGCACTGCCAGGACTTTCATGGAGTGGTTCGCCACTCCATAAGTCCTGAAACCAAACGTATAGAGGAGGTGAAATGGAAGTATTTAAAAAGAAAACCTACAAGTCGATTCCCACAATCGCCGAAATCGTTGAGGAAAAAGGAAAGCAAGTCGCCAAGTGGACTGGCAGGCAAGGCAAGACCTACAAATTTCCTGTCGAAAAGACAAAGGACGGCGACCGAATCGTCATCGTTTCGAAGAACTATGTGGCGCGGTATCGGAACGAAAGCGGGCAGATGGTCGAGAAATCAATGGGATGCCGAGATAAACAAAATGCCCAACGAGTCCTTCAAAGTTGGCTCGACCGCGTTGAAAAGATCAAAACTGGTATCTTAACGGCGGAGGAACTAAAAGTCAGCGAAAGGCTTCATACGCCAATCGATGAGGTTCTTCAAGCCTACAAGGTCTACCTTGAAACCACGGACGGCGATAAGCACGTCGGTGAAACGATCAATCGGATTCATGTCCTTTGTCGGGATTGCCGCTTTGTGGTCCTGAACAATATCAATCCGCAAGATTTGAACGGATGGATGGTCGAGCAAGCCAAGATCGGAAAACGGGGAGCGTCAACGCGAAACCATTGCAGAAAGGCGCTTGCGACTTTCCTGAACTGGGCGGTCGAAAACGATTGGATGATGAGAAACCCCATCACCAAAAGAAATGTGCCGACGGCAAATACCGAAGTCGATGTTCGGCGAAAACGCCGTGCACTGAGCAAAGACGAAATCAATCGGCTTCTTGAAATCACCAAAAATCGCCCGTTGATCGAAGCGATGACGATCCGTACTGGAAAGAGAAAGGGTGAGCGACACGCTAACATCCGTGTAGAAACCCGTCAAAAACGCGAACTGCTCGGACTCGAACGAATGACGATTTACGGCATGATGATTTATACTGGATTACGAAAGAAAGAACTGAAATCCCTACGGATCGGACAGCTGTTCCTCAACGAAACTCCTCCCTTGCTTCATTTGATTGCAAAGGACACAAAGAACAAACAGGGAGTTGGGCAACCGCTCCACTCTCACCTCGTTTCGTTGTTAAAGAAATGGATCGACGCCAAAACAGTGGCAAAGGGCGTTTCCGAATTGGCTCCAGAGGAACCGCTCTTTTATGTTCCCAATGCGCTCTACAAGATTCTCAATCGAGACTTGCGGCTTGCGGGAATCGAAAAGAAGGATTTCCTCGGGCAGAGTATCGATGTTCATGCTTTGCGCCATACTCACGCGACCCAGCTTGCTTTGGCGGGGGTATCGCCCAAAGTCGCTCAAAAGAGTATGCGACACAGCAAGATCGGTCTTACAATGGATGTTTACACCCATCTGGAACGGGAAGACCTTGCGGAAGGAATCGAAAAACTGCCGAAATTTGGTGAGTAGAACACTTGAAATCGACTGGTTTTCCATGAAAGCCCTCTGGAGCGTTATTGCTACAAAAGGCTTTTCAGTTTCCCCACAGGTTTCCCCTTCTTGTATTCGTTGGGGGACATTTTTCGTCATTTTCCGTCTTGGGAGTCAGCGGCAGGCAAAACCGTGACGCTTGGCAGGAAAATCGATTTGGTGCTTGAAATATAAGGATTTAAGCGTAAAAAAACCACACTGACATCGACTGTCAATGTGGTTCGCAAATCGGGGCGACAGGATTTGAACCTGCGACCTTCTGACCCCCAGTCAGACGCGCTAAACCAGGCTGCGCCACGCCCCGATGTCCAATCTATCTGGCTCCTCAATGAATTCGTCCCAACAACGTTGAAATCGAAAACTTCTCTTCATCTTTCGAAACCGGGACCACAGGTCCTTGCTCTTTTCGGCATCTTTCGAGGTTTCCTAAAGAACTGTAAACACTGGTAACTGCTCGTTTTCCGAATTTTCTACAGGTTCCCTAGACAATCATCCTTCATTATCCTCACATCCTATTATCCACCACCCGTCACCTCTCGACAAGCCCCTCCCCTCAATTTCAAACAGCATGCTCCACGCAAATCCAACGAATTGGCGGCTTTCCGGAAACTCCGTCCGACAAAAAACCATAAGGATCTCGAAAATTCCAGCTCGATGTCGTTGCAACCGAAAACGTCTCACGATTTTTAAGGTCTGCAACCATCGGTCGCAGCTCGTTTTCAGAATTTTCTGAGACTCCCCTATGAAAACGACGTTTTTTGACGGACTGTCCGGGGATTGCGCCGGAGTACCGGCTCCATCCCCGGCTCTTTTGATAAAGTCTATTTGAAATGTCGTACTCTAAACATAGTTCTCCGATACTCCAACCAACTCCATCCCGTGCTGCCAAAGACGATTGCCCACCGCCTCAACGTTCACCGGCTGACGATTCTTCGTGTTGATCACCAACATCACGCCGTCCGCCAAACTCGATCGCCAAAAAGCCGTCTTCTCGTTCGGATCGCCCTCCGTTAGACTGCCCGTATCAATTAATACCATGTCATACTCGGTCTTCAATGAGCCAATCTTGACCGCGTCAACCACCGCTGTCTCGCCGCCCTTCAACGATATTAACGAAAGACGATCCTTCAATAACTCCAACCGCGACAAATCGTCCACCAAAAACGGAATCGCTAAAAGCTCACGAAGCTCCGGATGACGAACGTTCGCGTCCACCAATAAAACGTTCAACCCACGATCCGAAAGCTCACGCGCCGCACAAAGCATTAACGTCGTACAACCCTCCGCAGGAAAAAAACCATGAAAACAAATCGTTCGACGACCCTGATCCCGCTGGAAAATCAGATGATCCGCTAACGAATCAACCTGCATCGACGCCTTGGTCCGTAACGCCTCGCAGATCAACGGCCATCGAAAAGATGACGAAATCGTCGGAATCACAGGACTGAATAGCTCCACCGAAACCACTGGACTCTGTTCCAGACATTCCAGGACCACAGGTCCCGGCTCCTGACAACGCGGCTCCTCCGGGATCGCAGGTCCCGGCTCTGAGGAGACCGACTCTTGTTCGATGATTTCATGAAGAATTTCCCGAACGACCGTCGTCTCAATATGCTCGGATAGATCAACCGTCTCCATCAACAACGATGTCGTCTCTTCCTCCTCTAAATTTCGTGCAACCACAACCTCCAACTCGCCTACCGGAGTTCTGCGAGGCAGGGATCGAACTCGAGGAACAAAACCTCCATGCCGACGAAATGTTCGAATCTCTACCCGCGATAATAAAACCGGCTGCCAAAAAGGTACCGATGTCACGACCAAATCGTGAGACGCCGGAGTAACGGCTAAATCGGAGGGCGCCGGGGTAGCGGCTAAATCGTGAGGCGCCGGAGTACCGGCTAAATCGGAGGGCGCCGGGGTAACGGCTAAATCGTGAGGCGCCGGAGTACCGGCTAAATGAGAGACGTCGGACGAGATTATCTCAGTACATACGAAATCATCGCGAATCTTCGATGTCAGACTCGTCGTTCGCTCCTTCTCGAACACCGTTGTTGCTGAAACCGTTCCCTTGTGACAAAGCGGAGCGGCCACTTCATTCGTCTTTAACACACGATTCTTTACTGTCGTTCGGTCCGATCCGGTTTTCGACTCGGCTTTTGCCCCGGTTTTCGACGCGGTCTTCAACTCGGTCTTCAACTCGGTCTTCAACTCGGCCTTCGATTCGGTCTTCGACTTGGCTTTCGACTTAGCTTTCGACTTGGTCTTCGCTTCGGTTTTCGATTCGATCTTCGCTTCGGTTTCCACCAGAACAGTCGAAAACGGAACGACTTCGTGAAAAGATGTCGACGCCGCCGATTTGCATCGCGATTTTTCGGTACACTCCTTTCGCTCCACTTCAATTGCCGACCGCCGTTTCGTCGTCTGATTCTTCGTGAGAACCTGCTTCGATTTGTCGACGGCAAAACGTGACATTTCATCGAATAATTGAACAGCCGGCGTCGCTCCCCGACGTCCCAGACTTCCCTCGACCGCCCGAAGACGCCGAATCGCTTCCTCAATCGGAAGCGTCGAAACGTCGGAATCAAAAGACTCAGTATCCGATGACGTCTCAATCGCCTCCTCGGCACGATGAAGCGACACCGTCCAAACGTCCTCCCGCTGAACATCCGCCTCTTCATGAAACTCAAAGGGCGTCAATTCATACTCGAAACGATCCAAACGTAATGTCTCGCCAAGGGAAGGGGCCTCATCCTCGGCAAAAAGACGGTAGATGCGGCCTTCGGAAGAAATAAAGGCCGCGCCGTGCAACGCCGCTGGAAAAGACCTTGTCTCTCTCGACGAATATTCTTCCCGCACAGTACGCTTTTGCCTGATCGGTTCCGGTGTGGACATGTTTAATCGATATTGTGAAAGGGAAGGAAATTAAGAGCTCCTCGAAAAATTCGTCTCAACGTCGCTGGGACCGAAAACACCTCTTGATTTTTTAAAACTGCGACCACAGGTCGCAGCTCGTTTTCGGAATTTTCAGAGGTTCTCTTGACGCAAGTCCTTAGTAAAGCTTGCCGGAAGCATACGGCGATGTCGATTGGTTATTCGGTTGGGGCTGATATCCGTTTTGCGGCTGGTAATTCGGTTGCGGTTGATATCCGGCCTGCTGCTGGTAGTTCGGTTGCGGTTGATATCCGGCCTGCTGCTGGTAGTTCGGTTGCGGTTGATATCCGGCCTGCTGCTGATAGTTCGGCTGAGTTTGGTAATTGACGGCCGATCCCTGTGGAGGGTACGCCGTCGCCGCAACCATCGTTGGACTGCCGGTGTTCTGAACGTACGGTTGGTTGGTTTGCTGCGGCACGGCTCCATTGGCGGACATCCCCTGAACCGGAGTACCAGACGGAATCGGTCCAAGCGGCCGAATCGCATTTGGAGCCGCAACCGGCGCCGGCGTTTGCATCGGCATCGGCGTTTGCGTCGGCATCCCCTGACTCGCAACCATCGACAATTCGTGAACGGCTGACGGAACATAATGTCCCGACCCCGTGACGCCGGAAATATTTTGGTAAGTCAACGCGGATTCAGCAACGGGAACTCGTCCCATGTTCCCCATGTTCCCCTGCTGCGGTTGAGACACTGCCGGCGGAGCGTACGGACGGTACGACGTGACACCGGTTGCTGGAGCAACCATCGCGGTCGAATAGTTTTGAGGTACAGCGTTCACTGTCCCCTGCGATTGTCGTACCAACGTTCCCTGCGCCATCGGAATTGCCGGTTGCTGGACCATCTGAACCGCTGCCGTTGGCGGCTGAGGAACGTTTTGTGTGGCGCTTTGAGCGTTGACTTGACGTGTCGAAGCCATCCCCCAAGGAGAATACCCCTCCGTTGCCGGTCGGTCCCAAGGAGATTGGTTGTTTGTCGGTGCAACGGCCGTCTTCTTTTCCGTAATCGCAGATTGCGGCGCCGCTTTTTCGGCAACGGCTTTGGCAGCGGCTGCTTTGGCGGCGGCAACTTTATCGGCAGCGGCTTTCTCCGCAGCAGCCTTCTCCGCAGCAGCCTTCTCCGCAGCGGCCTTTGCTGCAGCGATCTTGGCGGCAGCGGCTTTTTCGGCAGCAGCTTTTTCGGCAGCAGCCTTCACGGCGGCTGCTTTATCCGCTGCCGCTTTATCCACTACCTCTTTGTCGGCAACCGGTTTTGCGGCAACGGTCTTGGCGGCGGCTTTATCTGCAGCAGCTTTCGCGGCTTTTTCTTTGGCCGCTTTTTCCGCGGCCTCTTTTTTCTCAAGGGCGACTGCCGCCGCTTTATCCGCCATCTCTCGCTTTTTCGCCTTTTTGTGTTCCTTGTGAAGGACAACTCCTCCGATGATCCCTCCGAGAACGATACAGAGGATTCCTATCGCAATCAAGGCTGTAAAGAGGAACCGCTTCTTGGACGCCTCTCGTTCCGATTGGGAATTCTCTCCACACTCTCCTTCAGAAGGGGAAGCCGGCTTTCGGAACCGGGCAAGAATTCTCCAACTGTTAAGGAATCGAGTTTGGATCAGCCGCACAACGACCCCACGGTACTCTCTCGTGGACGAATGAGTTTGCTGAATCGGTTGGCAATCGTCGAGATCGGGCATCCGAGCAACGATCCGTCCACTACAAAATTCCGGTCGATTACCATTGGAAGCATTCTCCGGAGAATCCCATTTTTCTGTCATTGGATCACCTTACGGGGGTGAGATGATAAGATCTATTGGCTTTGACAAAGCACCATCTTTCAGTTCAATCGGTTCCACCATGGGAGTTCGTGAGGATTATTTCGATTTTTCCTTAAAATTGGGATATTTCGAAGAATCCGTTTTTTCTCCCCTTTGGCGTGTTTGGGCTTTTTTGGTAGAATCAACTCTTTTCATGCTTCCGCGCGTCGCGAGGCGACGCGGCTAAGACCGAATTCGTTTTTTCATTGAGAGTTGCCGTCCGGATGAAATACTCGAAAGTCTGTATCGATGCGTTTTCCCATACGCTTCCCGAAGAGGTGTTGACGACGACGGAGCTTGAAACCCTCCTCCAGCCCCTCTATTCGAGGCTGAAGCTGCCGGAAGGCCGATTGGAACTCTTGACGGGAATCCGGGAACGACGTCTCTGGAAACGTGGTCGAACACCGGGCGAACAAAGCGTCGAAACCGTTCGACGGCTCCTGGAACGGTCGACAGTCGCTCCACAACGGATCGGCGCGTTGATCCACGCTTCGGTTTGCCGCGATTATCTGGAACCGGCGACGGCCTGCGGCGTTCATCACGCCCTCGGATTTCCTCCTGATTGCACGGTTCTCGACATCTCGAACGCCTGCCTCGGAATCCTTAGCGGAATGGTTCAGATCGCAAACATGATTGAACTCGGCCAAATCGAAGCGGGAATCGTCGTCGGAACGGAAAGTTCCCGCTCGTTGCTCGAAGCGACCGTCCGACACCTGAACACGGATCTTTCGGTCGACCGAAAAAGCGTGAAATCCGCATTCGCCTCGCTGACAATCGGCTCCGGTAGCGCCGCAGTCCTTTTAACCTCGACCAACCTCCGCCAAACCGGCCGGAGACTCCTCGGTGGAGCCGTCCGCGCGCGAACGGAACACTGCGACCTCTGCCGAAGCGATACGGATCAGTCCGGCGGCGACGCGATGAATCCCCTGATGCAAACCGACTCGGAAACCTTGATGCAGGAAGGCGTCCGCGCCGCGACGGAAACTTTCGAGCCGTTTTTGAGCGAAGTCGGTTGGACGAGAGCAAACATTGATCGAACGTTCTGCCACCAAGTCGGTAAGGCCCATCAACAGCTCCTCTTCGAATCACTCGGACTACCGACGGAGATTAATTTTTCGACGCTGGAATATCTCGGCAACACCGGCAGCGCGGCGCTGCCGACGGCGGCGGCAATCGGTCTCGAACAAGGATTCGCCCAGCCCGACGACCGAATCGCCCTGCTCGGCATCGGCTCCGGGATCAACGTCGTCATGCTCGGACTTGAGGCGGAGAAGGCCGGGTAATAGAAGCCGGAGTACCGGCTAAATGATTAGGACGCCGGGGTACCGGCTCAATAATTTGGATGCCGGAGTATCGGCTCAATCATTTATCGACAGAAAGTCAAGCTCGTGAGACAGACCTTGTTTTATCTCCCGGTCGAATTGTTCGGCCTTCCGGTGTTCGGAGTCGGTCTCGCTCTGGCGGTGCTGGTTCTCGGTGTCCTGATCGCCACGGCGTGGCGGTTCTCGAAAACGAAGAAAATCGACGAAGAAATCAGCGGTTTTCTCGGACTGCTCCTTGTCGGCAGCGTGATTCTCGTGTTCGTCGCTCCCAACGTTTTGGAGCTCGAAGGATTTCCGATTCGCGGTTACGGCGTGTTCCTGTTGTTGGCGATTCTCTCCTCGCTCGGATTGACGCTCCATCTGGCGAAGCGGAAAGGAGTCGCCTCGGAAACGGTTTTTTCGCTCTGTCTTTGGAGCGTCGTCAGCGGACTCCTCGGCGCCCGACTGTTCTACGTCACGGAATACTGGCAGGAAACGCTCGTGTTCGACGCCGCTTCGAATCTGCTGCTCCGGGATACCTTGCTTAATGTCGTGAATATCGCCAAGGGCGGCTTGGTCGTCTACGGCTCAATTCTCGGCGGAATGGTCGGCGCAATAACTTTCATGCGGCTGAATCGACTACCGATCCTTGCGTCGTTCGATTGGATGGCGCCGGCCCTGATGCTCGGAATCGCCATCGGACGGCTCGGTTGCCTGATGAACGGCTGCTGCTTCGGCGGCGTCTGCGACTTGCCGTGGGCGATTACCTTTCCGGAAGGAAGTCCGGCCCACGCGCATCAAGTCGTCAAGGGCGAAACGTTTTACGACGGTCTCAAATTCGAGGACCGAACGACCGGCGAAGCACCGCTGGTCGCGATTCATGAAGTCCAACCCGGCAGCAACGCCGAAAAGGCGGGACTCAAGCCCGGCATGGTGCTGAAAGGAATCGCCGGAATGGTCGACGGCCGCCCCCAAGGCTGGTTGGTCCGCAGCGCCGTCGGCGCCTTCGAGGTGATTCACGAACTTCACCATGCCGATCCGCAAGGAAATCTGCGATTCGACGTGTTCATCGGCCCCGATCTCAAGACCGAGAAGTCGTTTTTTGTCGGACCGACGCCATCTGTCGTGCTGCCGGTCCATCCGACGCAGATTTACAGTTCGATCGGCGCGGCGTGTATCTGCGGCCTGTTGTTGCTGCTCGGTCGGATGTCGTTTTTCCAGCAACGGGACGGACTCGTGTTCGTCGCGTTTCTTTTTCTCTATTCGATGGGACGGTTCTTCATCGAAACGATTCGGACCGATGAAGATTCCTTTCTCGGTACCGGCCTGACCGTTTCACAGAATGTTTGCGTCCTCGTTTTCCTGGCGGGAATCGTGATCGGGACAATGATTCTTGCCAAACGGCGACGAAACGCGTAGTACAAAGTTAATGAATTAACATTCGAGAAAAGAGAAAGAGACCGTCATCCCCGCGCAGGCGGGGACCTAGAGAGCAGATTCCAATAGGTTCTTGCACACGTTATTGACGGATGCAAACGGTCGACAACGCCTTCCGTC
>JAVBQW010000184.1:0-10251 GCA_031548665.1 Thermoguttaceae bacterium | reverse complement strand
TGAATCTCGTCATCCCCGCGCAGGCGGTGACCTAGAGAGTAAATACACTAACCCTTTGCATCGTTGAAAGTTCGTGGATGCAAACGGTCGACAACGCCTTTCGTCTAGGTCCCCGCCTGCGCGGGGATGACGAGATATTCCAACTCAAATAACATTTCATCATGAAATACGCAACAACAACGATTCTTTTTCTGTTCCTTTTCGCCGTTCTGGCGGCCGCTCAGACGCCGTCGGAGACCTTCAAGACGCTGCTTCCCGACATGAGCTCCGACGATCTCGGCAAACGGGAGACAGCGCAACGAGACTGGCAAAACGCCTGCATGGCGGCCGGCGCCCCCGGTAAAGCAGCCGATCTCGCGGAAGTCAACAAGCTGATGGTCGAAACTCTCGATTCCGACGCTCCGCTCGAAACGAAACTCTGGATGCTGCAGCAACTGCAATGGACCGGCGACGCGTCGGTCGTTCCGACGCTCGCCAAATTGCTGGACAACAAGGACGTCCGTCTGTTCGACCGTGCCGCACGGGCCTTGGCGTTGAATCCGTCGCCGGAAGCCGCCGCCGCTTTAAAAGCCGCCGCTGGGAGACTCGAAGGAATTCGCGGTCGGGCCGTCAAGGACGCTGAATCCGCACGAAAACCGGAGATTGCCGAGTACAAAATCACGCAAGCCCGTGATTCGATGGAACTACCTTACGTCGACGATGCCGCGTTCAAAAAGGGATTTGTCGGATTCGATAAGATGGACGCTCAGGAACAGGCCCGACTTCTCGCTGCGGTTGCCGTGCGGAAAGAAAAAGCGGCCTTGCCTCTCGTCGTCAGGTCGGCCGGCAACGCGGACGAATTCGTGAAGAAAAACGCCGTCCTCGCCTTGGCGAAAATCGGTACAGCGAAAGAAGTTCCGATGCTCGTCGAACTCCTGAACGATTACGATCGCGGATTGGTCGAAACGGTGCTCGTCGACAACGCCGAACCGGGAATCGACGAAGCTCTGCTCCAAGCGGCAGCCGCCGAAACGAATTTCGACCGCTTCGAAAAAATTGCCGTGGTTCTCGCCAAGAGAAATTACGCGGAAATCCTGCCGACGATTCTTCAACGAGCCGCGAAGGCCGATTGTCCGAACCGCAAGAATCTGCTGGCGGCAGCGGAATCCGTCGCGACGGCGGCGGATCTCGGCAAGTTTGTTGATATCGCCCTGATGATCGATCCGGGCAGGGACCGTGACGACGCCGAACGGATCATCGCTCGGATCGCGCAGGGAAACGTCGAAGCCGTCGTCGAGAAAATCAGCGACGCCAACACGGCGGCCGTCCTGACAATGCTCGGTCGGATCGGCGGTCCGCAGGCCCTCGAAACGGTCAAGAAATATCGCGGCGGAAAATTCGACAACGACGCGATTCGAGCCCTCTGTAATTGGCCGAACGCGGTCGTCGCCGACGATCTGTTGACGATCGCGGAATCCGCCGACGCTTCGGAACAGAACAAAATCGCCGCGATTCGAGCTTTCGCCCGGGTGATTTCGTTACGGGATGAGGAAATCGGTATCAAGATTTCCGGCAAGGACAAGATCGAAAAACTCGGCAAGGGCATGAAACTGGCGACGCGACTTGAGGACAAGAAATTCATCCTGAGCCGTTTGGAGCCGATCCGGATTCGCGAGTCGGTCGAGTTCGCAATCAGCTATCTTGACGATGCGGAGTTGAAGGAACAGGCTCAACGAGCGGTCGTCGACTTGGCGCATCACAACGGTCTGCGGAAGCCCAACATGAACTTGTTCGAACCGGCTCTGAAAAAAGTGATCGCGGAGTCGAACGATAACGGACTCAAGGATCGCGCCAAGCGATATCTCGATGCCCCGTAAGCAAGCGGATTTTTTTGAAAGTTTTCCGTAAGGTTTTCGCTTGAATGTTTTATACCCGCTTGGTACTCCGCTTGCGTTTTAGCCGCGAAGCGCGTCTGGGTATTTTATTTTCAAGCGAAAGCCGTAATACCGAGTCTCGGAAAAAATTGGATCAATTTCATTCAGAGCCGCGACCGTCAGGGAGCGGTTTTTGGCGGGGCTTCCGCTTCCTGATGGTCGCGGCTCTGAATTTTTATCGGGGGCTTTGTATACCGTAGCACGGTAAGGCGGCTGCCTTCGGCCTCATCGACGCCGCCTTCCGTTGGTCGGCTCATCGTTCGGCGGTATTTGGCTTTACGAAAAAAAGCGAAACGGCAAAACCTTTTCTCAAAATGTCAGTCGAATGCCGTTTCGCGGTATATCTAGGTTTTTATGAAAATCCGTCCCGTCCAGGTATTGAAGCAGTTTCAGTCCTTGAAGCAGCCGTTTTATCTTCTCGACGGCTCCTTCACGCTGACGTTCTGCAACAAAGCGTTGGAAGACTGGACCGGTTGCGAAGCGGAAAAGTTGATCGGACTGCGGCTCCGCTATCATTCGCCAGGCTCTCGGCAAAAACATGAAATCATCGCGGCTTCGCTCGCTCCGCCGCCGGAAGTTTTCAACGGCGAGAAAAAACGGGGCCTGTTGACGATCGACCGAATCACGTCGGCAAGTCGTCGTTTCGCTGAATTTATCCCGCTTCATCCGGAGGGCGTGTTGGTTCTCGTCGACGCCGAGGAAGCGACCACGACAACGGCGAACACGGCGATTTCGGAAGATTCCCAACAACGTCAGGCGGCGACGGAACTTCATCAACTGCTCTTTTCGTTGCGACGCCGTCAGGCGGGCCGATTCCGCTGGGATCGTATGATCGGAAGTTCTCCGGCCATGCAGCGAATTCGCCGTTCGGCTCGGTTGGCGATTGATTCCTTGGCGTCGGTCCTGATTCTCGGCGAACCGGGAGTCGGTAAGGAACACCTCGCGTTGTCGATTCATCATGCTCAGGAAAACGCCGGGGCGCTGATTCCGATCGACTGCCGCTTGCTGCCGCCGGAGTTGATTTCGTCGACGATCCTTGCATTTCGCAAGCGGTACCAGCGGGAAGAAACCGCCTCACGGCATACGATGCTGTTGAAAGACGCCGATCTTTTTCCCGTTTCGCTTCTTCCGTTGATCACGGACTTCGTTGCCGCGAGTCCCCAGAATCAACGGGTGATCGCGACGTCGCCGATTCCTCCGGAACGTTGGCCGAGCCGTGAATCCTTACCGTTTCTTCTGGGAACGATCCAAATTGATTTGCCGCCGCTCCGGGAACGCAAAGAGGATGTTCCGTTGCTCGCCCAACTTTTTCTTGAAGAGAAAAACGCCGTCGACGAAAAGCAGTTGGCCGGATTTACATCGGAAAGCCTCGACTTCCTTGCCGACTATCCTTGGCCGGGAAATCTTGACGAACTCGACCAATTCGTCGGCGAAGCTCACGCCAAGGCCAAGGGAACATTGATTGCGTCCGCCGATCTTCCGTCCCGCTTGCACGATCAGGCCGACGCCGTCGTCCACGCAGCGCCGCTGGAGGAAAAAATTCAATTGGAAGAATTTTTGCTGGACATCGAACGGGAGCTGATCGAACGAGCCCTGAAACGCGCCAAAAACAACAAATCCAAAGCCGCCGAGTTGCTCGACATGACACGTCCCCGCCTTTATCGACGCCTTGAACAACTCGGCCTCCTCGACGATACCGTAGCACGGTAGGGCGGCTGCCTTCGGCCTCGTCGACGCCGCCTCCCGTTGGTCGGCTCATCTTCCGACATTATTTGACTTTACGAAAAAAAGCGAAACGGAAAGACGACCAACGGGAGTCGATTCTTTGAAGGCGAATCGAGCAACTCCAATGGAATCCCGCCCACGTCCTCACCCCCCGTCCTCAAAACCCCGGCTTTGCGATCCTCGAAGAACGAATCCGCCTGTTCTTGATTTCTTTGTTCTCCGGCTTATAATTGTTGAAAGAAAGGGAATCGTCGATGTTTTTCGTTTCCCGAAAAAGTCTACGTTCCCTTCATTTTTAAGGAGAAAACCATGACAACGATTACATTCAAGGGAACTCCGGTCAGCCTGACGGGTGGTTTGCCGGCGGTCGGAACACAGGCTCCGGATTTTCGTCTCGTCCAAACCGACTTGTCGGAACTCTCGCTTTCCGAACTGAAAGGAAAACGCGTCGTCCTGAACGTGTTTCCCAGCGCGGATACCGGAGTTTGCGCCATGTCGATTCGAACCTTCAACAAACGGGCCGGAGAAGCTCCCAATACCGTCGTGCTCTGTATTTCAAAGGACCTGCCTTTCGCTCAGGCACGTTTCTGTACGACGGAAGGGCTTCAAAATGTCAAGCCGCTTTCGGCGTTCCGCTGCAACTGTTTCGAAAACAACTACGGGCTCCTCATCGCCGACGGTCCGCTCAAGGGACTTTTGGCCCGAGCCGTCGTCGTCGTCGACGAAACGGGGAAAATCACGTACACCGAACTCGTTCCGGAAATCACGCAGGAACCGAATTACGACGCCGCGTTGAAAGCGTTGGAATAAAAAGCTCCGGGACCACAGGTCCCGGCTCGTTCATTATCGTTTCGATGAAGCAATTACTCTGTTTCGTCCTGATCTTCTTTTCATCCGTTGCCGCCGCGCAGGTTTCCGACGCGGATCTTCAACGGACGATCAATCGCGGCTTGGACTGGTTGGCGGCGAACCAATCCCGGCGTGGGTATTGGGACGCCAACGGCAACTATCCGTCCGCGATGACCGGGATGGCGGGCATCGCCCTGCTCTGTGAAGGCTCGACGACGACGCAAGGAAAGTATTCACAGAACATTCGCGACGCCGTCGACTTTTTGGTCAAACGGAGTCGTCCGAACGGCCTGATCGGCGAAAACGACGACGATCGTTATACCTACGGACACGGATTCGGATTGCTGTTTCTTTCCCAAATTTTAGGCGAAGAAGAAGACGAAGTTCGTCGCGACGAACTGATCGACGTGATGAGTCGGGCCGTTAAGTTCTGTGGACAGGCGCAAACGAAGGCCGGTGGTTGGGGGTACGTCAGCGCCAAGGACGGCGGCGACTTTGACGAGGGCTCGACGACAATCACGCAGGTCCAAGCGCTTCGCGGCTGCCGTAACGCCGGAATCGTCGTCCCGAAGGAAATCATCGACAAGGCGATCGACTACATCCATCGTTGTTCGATCAAGCAGGGCGAGGGCGGCGTCCAGTACAACATTCACGGCGGCGGCGGGCGTCCGCCAATCAGCGCCGCTGCGATTGCCTGTCTGTTCAACGCCGGAGAATACGACGACAAATTCGTTCCGAATCTCTTGAAATATTGCGATAAAACGCTTGGAAGCCTGTCGACCAACAACGACTACGGACATTGGCACTACGCCCATTATTATTTCGCCCAGGTCAAATATCGTCAGGGCGGCAAGGAATGGGAGGAGTACCGCGACAAATTATTCAAGCGGATCGTTTCTGAAGCGAACTCCGAAGGCGTCTGGACGCAGGGATATATCGGCAAGGTTTACACCTCGGCAATCAATTTGACGATTCTGCAACTCGAAAAGGCCGCGCTGCCGATTTATCAACGTTAAGATCATCACAAAGAGCCGAGGACGAAGGCGGTACTCCGCCGTAGTCCCCGGATGAATTCGCAAGATGAAAGAAATCCTCCTCGGTGTCAGCGGCGGCATTGCGGCGTACAAAGCGGCGGCGCTCGTCAGTCGATTAGTTCAACACGGATTCGGCGTCTCCGTCGTGATGACGCCCTCCGCGACCGAACTCGTCGCTCCGAAGACTTTCGAAGCGCTCAGTGGTCGACCGGTTCGAAGTTCCGTGTTCCATACGGACCGGATTCACGCCCATATCGAATTGGCTCGGGAAGCCGATCTTTTCTGCATCGCTCCGGCAACGGCGAACATTCTCGGCAAAGCGGCCAACGGCATCGCGGACGACCTGCTCAGCACGTTGATTTTGTCTTTCGACGGCCCGTTGCTTCTCGCTCCGGCGATGAACGAGTCGATGTGGAGCAAATCCGCCGTCCAACGAAATGTCGGTTTGCTGATCGAAGACGGCGCGATCCTTATCGGTCCGGAGCCGGGCCGAATGAGCTGCGGCGAAATCGGACTCGGACGAATGTCGGAGCCGGAAAAAATCTTCGAGAAAATCTGTGAAATATTGAGTTAGCCGCGTCGGCCTCCGACGCGTTTCCCCGAACACGTTCCACCATTCTCCATGCAAGCGGAAATCCTTTCGATCGGCGACGAGTTGACCTGCGGGAAAATTCTCGACACGAATTCTCAATGGTTGAGCCTCGAATTGGCAGACCTCGGCGTTGAAACGCTGTACCACACGACGGTCGGCGACGAACTGGAACCGATTGCCGACGTTTTTCGAATCGCCGCGAATCGAGCCGATTTGATCATCGCGACCGGCGGCCTCGGACCGACGGCCGACGATCTGACCCGGGAAGCGGTTGCCTCAGCGTTCGGACGGCCGCTCCGTAAGGACGAGGCGTTGTTGCAACGGATTCGTGAGCTTTTCGAACGTCGGGGGCACGTCATGCCGATTTCGAACGAACGGCAAGCGTTTCTTCCCGAAGGAGCGGTCGCGATTGCCAATCCGCACGGAACCGCTCCGGGAATCGACTGGACGATCAAACGTCAAGCGACCGGTCGCCTTAACGAACTTCGTATCCTGGTTTTTCCCGGTGTTCCCGGCGAAATGAAGGAGATGTGGAGAGCTTCGGGACGGGATCTTGTCTGGGAAACCATCGACAAACAGGATAACGAGAAACACGTCATCCGATTTCGTTCGATTCATTGTTTCGGCGCCGGCGAGAGCCAGATCGAAGCGATGCTTCCGGACATCGTGAATCGCAAACACTTCCCGAAGGTCGGTATCACCGCGAATCAAGGGACCATCACGCTTCGAATTGCCGCCGAAGGAAAAACCGAAGCGGAATGCTTCAAGATCATGGAGCCGACCGCGAAGTTGATCGACGAAAAACTCGGCTCGCTCGTTTTCGGCGAGGAAAACGACCGCTTGCAGGACGTCGTTTGCCGTCGCTTGACCACCGGGAAGAAAACCTTGGCGATCGTCGAGGCCGGAACCCGGGGACTCTTGTCGGAAGCGGTCGCCGACTCCTCGGATTCGAACGAATGTTTCGTCGGCGGACTCGTCGTCCATCCACACCGAACGACGACGGCCGAAGAAATGATCCGGACCGCGAGAAAAGTTTTCGACGCCGATTTCCTGCTGCTCGTCGGACCGTATCCGATGGGGGCTCCCGATCGGCAACGAACGGACGAAGTATTCATCGCCTTGGCCGAAGGACGTCGAACCAAGGATCCGTTGCCGTTGATCGCGCAGGAAGTTCATCGTTTTGCCGGTCATCCAGACATCATCGACGACCTTTTCGTCAAGCGAACGCTCAATTTGTTGCGAAAACCCCTCATTTAGCCGGTACTCCGGTCTTGTATTTAGCCGGTATTCCGGTCGTGTATTTAGCCGGTACTCCGGTCTTAAATCCCCCGGTTTGGCGACGACCTTCTTTTTTTGCTCCGAAACCGTTATACTACGAACAGAGTCGTTTGACGATATTTTTCTCAATCCATTTACACGCACAATTTTCATGCAAACGAACACCTCTCGACGTCGTTTTTTGGGCGCCGCGGCAACGGCGATCGTTGCCGGCGGTTTTTCCTCTTCGCTTGGCAGCGTTGCCGCCGCCGAAAAGTCTTCGATTCCGTGTCAGCGGCTGAGCAAGGCGTTGATCACGAAATCTCCGACCGATGAATACTGCGAAAAGCTCAAAAGGGCCGGTTTCGACGGCATCGAAGTTTCGCATTGGGAGGCTTCCGTCGACGAAGCCCGACAAACGCGAAATCTGGTCGAGAAACACGGTTTACGGATTCACAGCGTGATGCGAGGCTGGACGAACGTCAATAATTCCGACTCGGAAAAGGTTGCTGCCGACATCAAGTCAGTCGAAACGGCGATTCGTGCCGCAGCGGCTTTCGGGGCGAGCACTGTCCTTCTGGTTCCTTGTCGGGTCGGCGGAATGGCGATGCCGGAAGCGTGGGACTTCGACATCGATTTCGATCCGAAGACGCTGACCGTGAAGACCGTCGCCGCCGGAGACAATTCCTCCTTTGCGGACTACATCGCGGCCCAGAATTTGGCGACGGAAGCATCCCGACGAGCCGTCGAGACCCTGATTCCGACCGCTGCCAAAGAGGGCGTGATCATCGCCGTGGAAAACGTCTGGAATAATCTGTGGTGTACGCCGGAGTTCTTTGCGGCGTTCGTCAAATCCTTTGACAATCCGTGGGTCAAAACGTATTTCGACCTCGGCAATCACACGAAGTATTCCCGTTGCGAAGAGTGGTTGAAAGCCTTGGGAAGTTCCATCGTGAAGCTCCATATCAAAGGCTTTGCCGTCAACGAAGTCAAGGGAAAACGCGGCGGCGGCCCCGGAGGCTGGACGCCGGTCAACGCGGCGAGCATCGACTGGAAGAACGTTCGCAAAACGTTGAACGAGATCGGATATCAGGGTTGGATTACCGTCGAACCAGCCGGCGGAAACCTCACCGAAGAAGAACACTCGAAATTCCTTGACGAATACTTCGGGTGTTAGAAATTGAGAGTTGAGAATAGTTAATTGAGAGTTGAGAATGGAGAATTGAGAGTTAATTGTTCCTAATTCTCAATTCTCAATTAATCATCCCCTTTCCCGTTCTGCTTCGCGCAGATCGGCGTCGATCATATCGCGGACGAGTTGTTGGAACGTGTGTTTGGGCGTCCAGCCGAGCTTTTCCCGAGCTTTGGTGGGATCGCCGAGCAGAAAATCAACTTCAGCCGGTCGAAAATACCGCGGATCGATTTCGACGAGCGTGTTGCCGGTCTTGGCGTCGATTCCTTTTTCGTCCAGTCCGGTTCCCTTCCATTGGATCTCCATGTCGACCATTTTGAAGGCGATTTCGATGAAGTCGCGGACGCTTCGGGTTTCGCCGGTTGCCAGGACGAAATCTTCCGGTTGCGGTTGCTGGAGGATTCTCCACATTCCTTCGACGTAATCGGCGGCGTGGCCCCAGTCTCGTTTGGCGTCCATATTGCCGATCAGGAGTTTTTTCTGGAGGCCGAGCTTGATCCGGGCGACGGTTCGCGTGATCTTCCGGGTGACGAAGGTTTCGCCGCGAAACGGACTTTCATGGTTGAACAGGATTCCGTTGGCGGCGAACATTCCGTAAGCTTCCCGGTAGTTGACCGTGATCCAATAGCCGAACAGCTTGGCAACGGCATACGGACTGCGGGGATGGAACGGCGTCGTCTCCGATTGCGCTTTTTCCTCGACGCCGCCAAAGAGTTCCGAGGTCGACGCCTGATAAAACTTCGTCTTTTTTTCCAGTCCGAGAAATCGAATCGCTTCGAGCAGGCGGAGCGTTCCGAGGGCGTCGACGTCCGCCGTGTACTCCGGCATCTCGAACGAGACGCGAACATGGGACATCGCGGCGAGGTTATAGATCTCGTCCGGCTGCGTTTCCTGGAGGATATGCGCCAAATTTGTCGCGTCCGTCATATCGCCGAAATGCAGTCGGAAACGGCTCGCCTTTTCGCTCGACTCCGGGTAAATATTGTCGATTCGACTGGTATTGAACGACGAACTCCGTCGTTTGATCCCGTGAACGACATATCCCTTTTCCAAGAGCAATCGGGAGAGATACGCTCCGTCCTGACCGGTCACGCCGGTGATTAACGCTGTTTTTGTCATTGAGAATCTTTTGTGCACGCGTTCGAGCTCCGCTTGCGTTTTAGCCGCGAAGCGCGACTTGCGGCTTATTTCGGTTGTTGGGGCGGAGGCGTCGTTTCGCTCTTGGGAGCGGTCGACGGCGTTGTCGTTGTCGAAGTCGGCGTACTCGTCGAAGCGGACGAATCCGATTTGGCGCCTTTCTTATAGGCGTCGCTTCGATAGTCGGTCTGGTAGAATCCGGAGCCTTTGAAAACGATCGCCGCGCCGCCGCTGATCAGGCGACGGAGCTTGTTTTTTCCGCAAGTCGGACATTTTTTGAGTGGTTCGTCCTTGATATACTGGAATTCCTCGAATTCATGGGAACAGGCGTCGCAGTGGTATTCGTAAGTCGGCATGGTGTTTTCATTGGGAGGACGTGAATTCAATCCGGAATCGACATTCTACCGAAACGTTCGAAAAGGTCAAGCGTTTTGTGGCATCGGAGTATTGCCATATTGCCAAAGGACCGTCGCCAAAATAGAATAGACTTGCTGGGTACTGAGTCCCAGATAAAAATAAATTTCAGAGCCGCGCCCGTCAGGAAGCGGAGGC
>JAVBQW010000120.1:0-39351 GCA_031548665.1 Thermoguttaceae bacterium | reverse complement strand
TAGTACAACGCCAAAGCATATTTTATCAATATTTTGCCACGGAAGACACGGAAAAATCACGGAGAAATTCCTTGCATCATCTCCTTCCGTGTTCCTTCCGTGTCTTCCGTGGCTAAAAGCAATTTTAGGCTTGGCAGGGTAGTACTCTACACTCTACACTCTACACTCTACACTTTGTACTCTACACCCATTGTTTGGTGGGTATGTTTTTTTCGAGCGAAATGTTATCCGATCACAGCCAATGTTCCGCGACGCCGTCAATCCGATTTTTTTGCGAGAGATTCGGATCATGGTCCGGAACAATACGATTTTGGCGTGTTTCTGCGTCAATCTCGCGATTCTCTGTTACGTGGCGTTCCAGTTTCTCTATTTCGAATCGTCGGGAGCGGAGTTTTTCACGGCAATTCTCACGACGGAATACTTTTTCGGCCTGCTGGTCGCTCCACTGATCACGGCCTCGTCGACGGTTCGGGACGGTTTGGGGGACGAACTCCTTTGGACGCTTCCGCTGTCGAGAGTTCAGCGTTTGAAAGGCAAAGTTCAAGCGGCGACCGTTTTGCTCTGCCTGTTTTACGGAACGTCGCTACCGTTCATCACGGCGGCCTATCTGATGCGGGGCGTCGATCTCTGGAAAGTCCTTCTCTTCCCGCCCATGCTGATGTTCAGTACGCTGGTCGCCTGTTTCTGGACGGCCGCGTTTCTTTACCGCCTCGAATCCTGGCTGCAACTTTGTTGTCTCCTAACAACCGTCGTCCTCACGTTTTTCCCCGGTGGATTCCTGTGTTTCGTGCCGCTTCTTTTTTCCTGGTTTTTTTTCAATGATCTCGGCAGCACAAAACAAACCATTGCTTATCTTGTGAGTCTTCCGATCACATTGCTTCCGCTGTTTTTTTTCGCGTTCGCTCTTGGCAATCTGGATGACGCCACATTGCGAACAAACCTGGAGCGTTGCCTGGCGTACGTCGTGTATGCGTTTCTTTTCAACGTCCTGACGTTTGCGACCTTTTTCTTCGTTTTTACACTGTTCTCGATTTGACGGCCTGTCGACATGACGGCCGGAAGGGAGGCGTACTCGCCGTACTGACGAAAAAATACGAGTCGATTTCGGCATTTCGTCCGTGTGTTGAAGCACCGCCTCTCTTCCGGCTTGTTAACGGGTATCACGGGGCTTGGAAGAAGCGATAAAACCGCTATAATGAGGCGTTGCCCGCCCATAGAATTTTGCCGAAAAGACGTCTGAAGGAGTCGAAACGTGATCGTCGCCGCCTCAACGAGTTGTATTCCGAACCTGTCGCTACAGGAGATTCTCGATCGGCTTGCCGATCTCGAATATACGAACGTCGAAATCGCGATCGACGAGAACAGTTGCGTCAAACCGGACGACCTTGCCGAAAAAGCCGACCAGATCGCCCTGATTTGCCGAACTTCGCGTCGCATCACGCCGGTCGCGTTTTATTTCGGTCTGGACCCCACGGAACCGAACTACCTCGAATATTTTACGGCCGCCTGTCGCTTGGCCAAGGCGATCAAAGTCGTCGTCGTCTCGGTCCGGTCCGCGATTCCCGGAACCCCGTTCAACGAAGAAGTCGAGCGGCTCAAGGAAATGGTCCGTATCGGAATGAACGACGGCGTCGTCGTCGGCCTGCTGACCGAAATCGGTCGCTTGACGGAGTCGCCGGATACCGTTGGCAGTCTCTGCAAAAGCGTCAAAGGACTCGGCGTCACGTTGGATCCGAGCCATTACATTTACAATCAGACGAAGGCCCGGGACTACGACGGAATCATGGATTACGTCTGTCATGTCCGGCTCCGCGACACGACGAAAGCGAATTTTCAGGTCCGGATCGGTCAGGGCGTCCTCGAATTCGGTCGTTTCGTGATCCAATTGACAAAGGTCGGATACAATCGAGCCCTTTGCGTCGACCTCGCCCTTCTCCCGGACGTCGATTCCATCGCCGAACTCCGAAAAATGCGTCTTTTACTGGAAAGCCTTTTGTAAGTTAACAACGAACAACGAACAGTGAACAGTGGAGACGCAAGCGTTCTTCCAACAGTTTCCCTTTCGTCGTTCGTTGTTCTCTCTTCACTGTTCGTTGTTCACTGTTCACTATTCACTGACCCGTGCTTCTTTGGCTTCGAACCTGGCAGCTTGGCGTGAAGAGCCTGTTGCTGCATCCGATGCGGTCGATGTTGACCGTGCTTGGAATCTTCATCGGCGTCGCCAGCGTGATCTGGTTGATGGCGATCGGAGAGGGAATCAGTATCAAGGCTCAGGAACAGATTGAGAGCCTCGGAGCGAACAATATCATCGTTCGGACGATCAAGCCGGCGAACCCCGATATGAGCACGCAGGGCCGTCGGGCGGTTCCGTCTTTCGGCTTGAAACGGGACGACTACGAACGGATCAAGGAGACGATTCCGACGATCGTCGAAATGATGCCGGTTCGGGAAATTCGTCGAACCTTCGCCAACGGAGCGACCGAATGCGACGGACGACTGGTCGGAACGACGCCGCTCTACACGAAAATGTCGCAGATCGAGATGGATCGCGGTAGTTTTCTCTCCGACATGGACATGCACGAATCGCTGCCGCATTGCGTGCTGTCGGCCGGTGTCGCGGAACGACTGTTTCCGGCGGAGGATCCCATCGGCAAGACGGTTCGGGTGCAGGGAAACGATCGGGGCGACACCGGGCGACCGTTCAAGATCATCGGCGTGGCGAAACCGCGTGGAGCAACGGCGGGAATCGGCGGCTCCCTGGCCGGACAAGACTTTACGAACGACGTCTATATTCCGATCACGACGCTCTGGAACCGGATGCGCGACATGGTGTTGACCCGAAAAAGCGGCAACTTCGAAGGCGAAATCGTCGAACTCTCCCAGATGACGCTCCGCATCGACGGCCGCAGACACGTCAAGGAAACGGCCGAGATCGTCAAAGCGACCTTGCAGCGAACGCATAAAAACGAAGATTTCGCCGTCGTCGTTCCCTTGGAGCTGTTGGAACAGGCGGAGACGACGCGGATCATGTTCAACGTCTTCATGGGCCTGATCGCGGCGATTTCGTTGCTCGTCGGCGGCATCGGGATCATGAACATCATGTTGGCGACCGTCACGGAACGGACCCGGGAAATCGGTATCCGTCGAGCCTTGGGAGCGAAACGCGGCGACATCATCCGCCAGTTTCTCGTCGAAACGATCGCCCTGTCCGTCGTCGGCGGCGCCGTCGGCGTGACGGTCGGACTCGCCTGTCGGCCCGTCACGATCTTTGTCATGGACATAATCAAGCGCCAGATGCCCGAAATCATTCGGGCGCTGCCGCCGGTCGTCCAGGACATTCAACCGATCATCGTTCCGCTGTCGATTCCCATTGCGTTCATCATTTCGGTCGTGATCGGCGTCGTTTTCGGAATCTATCCCGCCTATCGAGCCGCCGCGATGGATCCCATCGAAGCGCTGCGACACGAATAGAGTTGTTCGGAAACTATAATTCGAGGAATCAGAGCCGCGACCGTCAGGGAGTGGTTGCCCGAAAAAACCGCTTCCTGACGGGCGCGGCTCTGAAAAACCATGCGAATTTTTTGTAGAATGGTAATTCCCTCGCTGACGCGTCGGGCTCTGAAACTTGCCTGTCAATTGGCTCCATTCCGGCTGTTGTTTCAGCCCCCTGCGAAACCCAAAGGAGAAAACCGATGAACTCTCGTTGCGTTCTCTTGGGCTGTTTCCTCTTGACGGCGTTTGCCGTTTCATCGTTTGCCGAGGTTGCCGTCCTTCTCGACGAGCGGCCCGGCGTCGTGATGAGCGTCGAGTCGCAACTCGTCGCCGACATTGCGCAACGAACGGTTGGAGCGACGCTCGTTCAACCGGTCGGCGACGGAACCTTCGTCGACCGAAAAGGAAATTTTTTCTCCTTGGACGGTTTCGCCGCTCTCTGGATCCATCACGGCGAACCGCTTGCCGCCGATTCGCCGTTACGGAATCCGGCGACCGTTGAAAAAATCCGGCAACACGTCGCTTCGGGACACGGTGTTCTTCTCTCCGGCAGCGCAACGTTATTGCTCGAACCATTGCAACTTGACAAACCGCAAGCCAAACCGATCGGTTTCGGCGACGACCGACAGCAATTCGGTTTGGTTCCCGTGAAACCGACGTCCCCGATTTTCAACGGCCTCGACGAGGATCGCGGCGTTCTTTGGTTGACGAACGCCGCTTATTCCGCTTTCGAAGTCTTTTCGGCCCCGCAGGGAAAAATCCTGGCGAAGAATCCCGGCGGACCGCCGGCGCCGCTGCTTGAATATCCGCTCGAAAAAGGAAAGGTGCTCGCGATTCCGTTTCGTGTCGATCCCGTTTACGATCTCGCCTCCGAAGGTTTTAGAAAAAACGTCGAACAATTGACGACGAATTTGTTGCGATATCTCGACGGAACGCTCCCGGCCGTCGCCGTTGCGGAAAAAGATCCCTTCGACGCCGAAGCCGTTTCGCTGGAACTCGCGATCCGAAACCTCGCCGACTCGTTCAAGGAAAAATATCCCGACGGCGCAACGTTCCTTGCCCGACTCGATGAAATCCGCCAAAAACGGGACGCCGCCGCGTTGGAAAAACTGCGGCGGGAAGCCCTGCTCGAAAAGAATCCGCTGCTCGACTTCGACCGCCTGCTGTTGGTCCGACGCGGCGAAAAACAACTTGGCCTGCCGCTGAACTATACGGCGAATTCCAGTTTGCCGAAAAAAGGATACGATAACAAACTCATCGTCCTCGACGACTGGAAAACCGCTCCGAAGCCGACGACGCTCCACGAACCGAAAGACGGTCGATTCGTCGGCGACGTCGAACTCCATTTCGACGCCGACCGCCTGCTCTTTTCGTCGATCAACGACAAGGGACGTTGGAACGTTTTCGAATTGAACCTCTCGTCGTGCTTCGCGGCTAAAACGCAAGCGGATCGCCAAACGGAAACGGAAATTAACGAATTGAAATTGATCCCGGATTCCGACGTCGACAATTTCGACGCCTGTTATCTTCCCGACGACGGGATCGTGTTTTGTTCGACCGCTTGTTTTGCCGGGGTTCCCTGCGTCAACGGCACGGCGTATACCTGCAACATTTACCGTCTCGAAAAGTCCGGCGACATCCGGCAGTTGACCTACGAACAGGATCAGGATTGGTGTCCGACCCTTTTGAACAACGGCCGGTTGCTCTATCTCCGTTGGGAATACACGGACATTCCGCACGCTTTTTCCCGGATCCTGTTCCACGCGAATCCCGACGGCACGAACCAGTCGGAATACTACGGCAGCGGTTCCTATTGGCCCGCGTCGATGTTCTTCGCCAAGCCGATTCCGAACCATCCGACGAAATTCGTCGCGATCGTCGGCGGACATCACGAACTTCCCCGGATGGGCGACCTCGTGCTCTTCGATCCCGCCAAGGGCCGCCGCGAAACGGACGGGGCCCTCCAACGGATTCCGGGACGAAATCGCAAGGTCGAACCCGCGCGGCTCGACTTGCCGATCGCCCAGACTTGGCCGAAGTTCCTGCATCCGACGCCGTTGAACGAAAACTTTTATCTGGTCTCCGCGAAGCCGTCGCCGGAAAAACCGTGGGGTGTTTATCTCGTCGACGTGTTCGACAACATGGTTCCGATTTACGAAGAAAACGGATTCGCGATGCTTGAACCGATTCCCGTTCGGAAAACGGTCCGCCCGCCGAGCATTCCGGATCGAATCGATCCGTCCCGACAGGATGCCGACGTGTTCATCGCGAACATTTATCAAGGCGAAGGCCTGCGCGGCGTGCCGGTGGGAAGCGTCAAATCGGTTCGCGTCTTCTCGTATCAATTTTCGTACCAGGAGATGGGAGCCGAACCGTACAGCGTCGGCCTCGACGGTCCCTGGGACCCTCGCCGTGTTCTCGGAACCGCTCCGGTCCACGCCGACGGTTCCGTGGCGTTCAAGGTTCCGGCCTACACGCCGTTCGCCATCCAGCCGCTGGACGCCGAAGGAAAAGCGATCCAGCTCATGAGAAGTTGGATCACCGCGATGCCGGGCGAAACCGTTTCCTGCGTCGGCTGCCACGAAGCCCAGAATACCGTTGCGCCGCCGGGAAAATCGAAGGCCGCCGAATCCGAACCCGTCGCCCTGACACCGTGGTACGGTCCGCCGCGCGGCTTTTCCTTCGTTCGGGAAGTTCAACCGGTTCTCGACAAATATTGCGTCGAATGCCATCAAACCGGCAACACACGGGGAACTTTTTCGCTCCAGGACGGCCCGCCGAAACCGATTCTTGAGAACAAGAATTACATCAATCAGAAATCGCGGTTCTCGCCGTCGTATTACGAGCTCCGCCGCTTCGTTCGGACGCCGACCAAGGAGGGCGACATGCAAGTCAACCTGCCGTGGGAGTTCCACGCCGATACGACGCGGCTCGTCCAATTATTGCAACAGGGACATTACGACGTCGCCCCCGACGCCGAATCCTGGGACCGTCTCATCACATGGATCGACCTCGGAGCCCCGTTTCACGGCAATTGGCGCGACATCATCATGGACGACAAGCCGGAACAGGTCAAAAAGCAATTCGAACGCCGACACGAGATGCGCCGCCGCTACGCCAAGGTCGATACGCTTCTCGACGACGATCCAAACGTCGACCTGCCGCTTGCCGTGCTTGAAAAAGAAAAAACTTTTCGTCATTCCCGCGAAGGCGGGAACCCAGAGGATAAACCTGCTATCCCAATTGCATCGTCCAACAATCCTCCCCAGGAAACGATGCAAACGGTTATTAAAACAGAATCTCTAGGTCCCCGCCTTCGCGGGGATGACGATGTTCAGCTTTCTCTCAATGAAACCACAGATCTTGATCTCGTCTTGATCCCGGCTCTTGCCGGCAAGCCGTTTTGGATGGGAGCGACGGAGATCACGAACAAGCAGTTCGCGGCGTTCGATTCGGAGCACGACAGCCGCATTGAATACGGCGACTTCATCCAATTCAGTCCGGGCGAACGCGGTTGGTCGTTGAATCGGTCGAACCAGCCGGTCGTCCGGGTTTCATGGAACCGAGCGATGGAATTCTGCGATTGGTTGTCGAAGAAAAGCGGTCGCCGGGTTACGCTGCCGACCGTCGAGCAATGGGAACATGCTTGCCGGGCCGGAACGGAGACGCCGTTCTGGTACGGAAACGTCGACACGGACTTTTCGCCGTTCGCGAATCTTTCGGACCGGAGCAACCAGCGGATTGATCCGTTCGGTTGGTCGGGCCGTTGCGATTCGTTGCCGGCTTGGCGACCCGCCGATGCTCGATTCGACGATCGCAGCCGGGTTTCCGCTCCCGTTGGGAGTTATCGTCCGAATCCCTGGGGACTGTACGACATGCACGGCAACGCTTCGGAATGGACGCGATCCGGCGACGGAAAGAAAATCGTTTGCGGCGGCTCGTGGTACGACGTTCCGGCTCGAAGCCGCATCGGATTTCGACGGCATTATCTGCCCGAACAACCGGTATTCGACGTCGGATTTCGAATCGTCGTCGAATAAATCAACAAAGTAAACGAGCCGGGACCTGCGGTCTCGACTATTTCGGCTCGGTGTAACTTGCCGGTTGAATCGGATTTTGTTCGGCGACAGCCGGCGCCGATTCGGCAAGGGCCGCCGGTCGAGCGTCCGCAGCGGTTTCGGCGACGGCCGGAGTCGGTCGGCCCGGTCGGGATTTCACCTCGGTGAAGGGATTCGATCGCGGCGGAACCGATTGTTGATCGGAAACCGTCATCGAATCGGCAAGCGGGCGTCGATAGGCCGATTCGGAGGGGCGGAACGGTTTAGGTTCTGATTCCGGAGCAAAATTCGGCGACGGCTCCGATTGTCGATCTTCGAGTTGGGAGAGCGTTTTCTGCGGCGGCGCGGCGAGTTGTTCCGGTTTCTGCCCCGACGGCGGCGAACCAGCGTCGATTTTCTGGAGTTCCAGCACGGCTCCGAGGAGTCGGTAATTGCTGACGTTCGAGCCGACCGTTTCCGAGGCGTATTCCGCGATTGTCTTGTTGTAATCGACGACGGCCGCGACGAGATCGACGAGCGCATCCGTTCGTTGATTCAGGGCGGAAACCCAATCCTGCGGATTCGCCTGCGTGTTCCGTGTCGTCGTCACGAAATAATTATCGGCGACCAAGCGACTGTTTTTTCGGGCGTCGATCAGTTCGGCTTGGTAGGGAATCAGCCGACCGATGTATCGGGCTCGTTCCGATCGGCCGATTTGATCGACATAGGTCGCGTATTTTTTGGCGATCGGATAATCGCAGGGAATCGGGTAGTTTTCCAGAGCGAGCCCGGCAAATTTTCCGCCCTGCAACGTTCGGAGCTGCTCGACGAGTTGATACTGTTTCTTGGCGAACGCGATTTCCGTCGCCTTTCGTTGCTGTTGAGCAAGGTAATACGCCGTGGTGAACGTTTCGACCCGTTGCGTGTTTCGAGTCTTGTTCGCTTCTTCGTACCACATTCCGACGCGCCGTTCCGAGTCGAGTCGGATATTCGACTCGGCGAGGAGCCCCGCGAGTTCCCAATAGGAAATCAACAGTCGTCCCCTTGCCGACGGATGACGAACACCGTCGAGAAGTTGCGCGACCGTCAACGGCTTGCCTTGGATCGGCGACTGCGGATCGGCCGAATTCTTCGGAGAACGCGGCGGCTCGAAATAATTGTAAAACGGATGATCCGCCGCGACGACTGAACGGAGCAGTTCCGGATGCTCTTGAAGCTGTTGCGGTGTCGGTTCTTGATTTTTCGCGGTACCGGCTTTCAGGGACGTCATCGTATACGGCAGCGTCGGAGATCGGTCGGCGACCGCTGCGGTCCCGGCCGACGTTTTTGGGGCTCGGGAAGCCGTGACGGGGGCGGGCGGAGGACCGGGGAGGTCGAGAGGGGAACCAGTGTTGAGGGGCACGAAATTCCCCGGAGCAGTCGCAGCGGGATCTGCCGGCGACAACGCGACCGAAGCCGGACCGCCGAAAGCAGGGGCCGCCGGGGGCGTTTCGGTCGATGTCGGCGAGTCCAACGGCAAGCCGAATCCTTGACCGAAGCTTAAAGCCGGCAGCGAACCCAGAAGGAGGGAAACAATCGCCAAAAAAACGAACAAAAGGATTGTCTGTCTTGTATTCTTTTGTTCCGCGTCCTTGCTGATTTTCATGGAAAAACACCTTAATCGGAATTTTCGGTCTGGGCGGACCGCTAAACTATGGTATATTGTCGGGAAGTATATCAGGTTTCCCGATTTGGCGGAATATCAGTTTTCTGCGGATATTACGATGTTTTTTCTTCGTCGGTGTATCGGCGCCGTATTTTTTTTCGGGGCGCCGGTTTTTTTGACCGTGGTCGCCAGCGCGGCGGTCTGTCTGCAATCGATATTCGGACCGATCGATCCTCCGAACGTCGACCGCGACCGATTGGTCCAATTGATGAAGTTCCGGGACTTTCGAACGTTGTCGTCCCCGGTGATTGCCGGTTTGGCGGAGCGAAACGACGTCGAATTCGGTCGCCGCTCCGGAAAAATGCCGGAATTCCGGTTTTCGTCCACCGAGAAAAAAATTTACGCCTATTTCGGAGCCAAACGACAGACGAACGGTTCCTGTTTCGAGACGAATCTCCGTTTAATGGCTCGGGCAAAGTACTTCGATTGGATGAATCGTTTCGAAACGCTTTCCTCTCCGGAGCAGTCAGCCTTGATGAACGAGATCATCGACGACATGAAATGGTGGGAAGAGCTTTACATGAACTTCCTCCGGGCCGCCGAGCTGCCGATTCCGTCGCTGGCCGAGCTGATGAGAGAGTTCGACGAAATGATCGAGTCCTTCAAGATCGGAGCCGAAGCTGCCGACATTGCGAGGATCGACCGATTCAAGCAACGGATGAGCGCCGGTTTCGTCGCCCGGGAAATCAAAAACACCGTCAACGGAATTCCCGGAATCTCGGTACTCGGCTCCGTGCTCCTGCTGTCGCCGAAGAAAACGAACGAGGCCGGTGAAAAGGCGACGAAAACGGTACCCTGACGGCCTTCTCAAAAATTTTCCGATTTTTTCCTTGACAAATTCTCTCTTCGCTGTTACACTGTACTGCAACAATAGAACAGCAATACGGAGAAGCCGATGTTCATTCAAATCGATTTAGCGGCGTCGACGCCGATTTACGAGCAGGTCGTGCAGCAAATCAAATTTGCGATTGCGGCCGGTTCGCTGCCGGTCAACGAACTGATTCCGTCGGTTCGGGAGCTGTCGAAAGACTTGGCGTTGAATCCGAACACGGTCGCTCGGGCTTACCGAACCTTGCAGGACGAGGGGGTGGTGTACGTCCGGCGGGGAACCGGCCTGGCGGTTGCTGCCGACGCTCCGGAAAAATGTCAGGCTGAGCGCAAAGCGTGGTTCGAGAGTCGGTTCCAAAAACTCTACGATGAAGCGGTCCGCAGTCGTTTGGACGAACAGGAAATACTGGAAGTTTTCCGTCATCCCCGCGCAGGCGGGGACCTAGAGAACAAGCGTTGAGATGTCGTTGCACACTCAAAAAATGTGCAACGGATCAATAAATCAATCGTCTGGGTCCCCGCCTTCGCGGGGATGACGATGCTAAACCGAACGATCAAATTTTAAGCGAACACTATCATGAACCCCGTCATCCAACTCGAAAACGTCACGAAAAAATTCGGCCGCAACGTCGCGATGGAGAACATTTCGTACACCGTGGAGTCGGGCGTCGTGTTCGCGCTGCTCGGCGAGAACGGAGCGGGCAAAACGACGACGATCCGCGTGCTGCTCGGAATGAACGACCCGGATTCCGGCAAGTCGACGGTCCTCGGACTCGACAGCAAACGGGACGACCTGGCGATCCGGCGGCGGGTCGGATACGTTCCGGAGCAGCCGTCGCTGTACGACTGGATGAGCGTTACGGAAATCGGGCAGTTTGCTTCGGCGTTCTACCCCGACGGTTTTTGGACGGAATACTGCCGACTCGTGCAAAACTTCCAATTACCGTTCGACACGAAAATCAAGAATCTTTCCAAGGGGATGCGGGCCAAGGTTTCGCTGTCCTTGGCGTTGGCTCACGATCCGGAGTTGCTGATTCTCGACGAACCGACGTCGGGGCTCGATCCGATGGTCCGCCGCGAGTTTTTGGAGAGCATGGTCGATCGGGCCGCGACAGGCAAAACGGTGTTTTTGTCGTCGCATCAAATCGGCGAAGTGGAACGGGTCGCGGATTACGTTGCGATAATGAAGAAGAGCAAACTCCGTCTCGTGGAACGGCTCGACGAGTTGAAGGATTCAACAAGACTCTTGACGGCGACGCTGTCGGAGTCGTGTAAGCGATTGTCAAACGGCGAGCCGGACATTTCGGCTCCGTTCGCGGAAATCGTGCAGATGAAAGTCAGCGGCAAGGATGTTCGAATCATCGGCCGTCGTCCGGATCCGAACGCGGAGAAAGTTCTTGCTGAAGACCCGAACATCGGCCGCTTCGATTTGTCGACGCCGTCGCTGGAAGAAATTTTCGTTGCGTATATGAGTTAATTCGACCGTTAGCCGCGTCGGCCCCCGACGCGCGGCGCCCGGTACAACGTCAACACCACTCCCCTCGCGTCGGAGGCCGACGCGGCTAACGAACATGCTCACCGCAATACTCAAGAAGGAATTCCGTCAACACGCGGCGTTGTGGATCGCGTTGTTTTTGTTCGTGGTCGTCCTGCAACTGCTCACGGCGATCCTGTACACGCTGACCAGTTTGGGGAATGTACAAAAACAGTCGTTCGTCGGAATCGCCGTGGTGATTTCGGTCTTGTACGCGGCGGGGTCGGCGGCGATTGCGTTCTGCAACGAACACGAAGAGAAAACGTACACGTTTTTGAGGGCGCTGCCGATTCCCCCGGGAAAACTCCTTGCCGGAAAACTCGGTTGGGTCGTGTTCAGTTCCGTGGCGTTTGCGGTGGGAACGCTTTTGGAATCGTTTCCGTGGGAAGCCGGATTCGGCAATATTTCGTTGCAATACGACGAAACGTTGCCGTTCCTCTTGGCGTGTACGGTGGGACTTCTCTATCCGATCTCGTTCGGACTCTTTTGGTCGACGTGGTTCAAGTCGCAGCTTCACGCTCTTCTTGCAACGTTTATTTCGGGGACGGCGGCTGTCGTCTTTCTTGTCGCAACGGTTCCGCCGCACGGCGACGGCCCGTCGTCGCCGGAAGAACAAGCCTTGCAGATTTGCATCGTCGTCCTCGTAACGCTCATCGTCGGAGCGGTCGCCGTTTACCGCGGATATTATTGGACGAAAAACGAAAAAAGGGCCTCTTCAAGAGCCGGGGGTGTAGGCGTACTCGCCGTAGCCCCCGGATGCGTCGACGTTCTCGAAAAGGCAACGCATCCGGGGGCTTACACCCCCGGCTCTTGCGCTGACACCCCCGGCGATTGCGCGAAGCGAGGCGAGTTTCTCACGTTGTTCGTTCACGCGTTCCGGCAATCCGGCGGTTTGTTCCTTTGTGCTGTGATTACCGGAGCGATCATGTTTGCGGTCGGCGTGTTTACATCCGTCAACACAAATTTCGATCACCGCTACGGAGTTCTTGTCTGGCTGGCCTGTTGTTTCAGTATCGTGATGGGCATAACATTCTGCGGCAGCGTGTTCTCCGCCGACCAAAAGAATCACGGAGCGTTCTTCGCCGAGCGTGGTCTGTCGCCGGGTAAGGTTTGGTGGAGCCGCATCCTGAGTTTCGGTTTCGGATATTTCGGTGTCGGTCTTTTTCTTATCGCGATTCCGTTGTTTTTCGGAGGCGTAGCGAAGGTATTCCATCCGAACCATGGAATGAACCCCCAATTTATCGAATTTCTTCTGTGGTGCATCGGACTTTACGTTCCGGTGTTTATCATCGGCCAACTCGTTTCGCTGGTTTTCCGTAGCGGAATCGTTTCCATTGTGTTGACCGGGGCGCTCACCTGGGTGTTTTTCATCTGGACGGCGTTGCTGACCCTTTATTTGGGGAATGGATTTCAAGGGAGACCCTCCGTTTCCGTTGCGTTTGCGGTCGGGGCTCCGGTGCTTCTGGGTTGTCTGGTTGCGTCGCGGCTTCGGATCGACGACTGGTTGCGCGGCCGCTCGCTCTGGAAGTCGAAGCGGCCCGTGCTGACGGCGTTGCTCCTGCCGCCGCTCTGCGTGTTGGCCGTGATTCCGCCGTATCGGGTTTATTCGATTCCCTACGTCGATCTCGGCTACCGCGTCGATCCGTTCGTGTTGCAAGAAAAAATCACGCTCCAAACCACGGATCCCCGGGCGAAAGCCGCTTTTGAAGATTACTGGTTCAAGGGACGTCCCGACGACGGATCGCCCCAGATGAAAGCCGCGAAAAACGCTTTCAACGATCCGAAACAGGCCCTCGTCGTGTACGGCGAGCGTGTCTATCAAGAGCTTTTATGGACGAATTATCTGCGCGATCTTCCGTGTGAGTATGTCGGAGAAGGGCAGGAGCGGTTCCTTCAATTAAATTTGAGAAAAGATCCGGAATCGCTTATTCCCAAAATCGACGCCCACATCGCGGCCCTCCAGCGTTGGGGAAAGGAAAAGCCGTCGGACCTGCTGGTACTCAAACGAGTTTACGAGGCCGATTACCGTTTCGCAAAGTATGGATATTATCCCGTCGGCTATCCGGACAAGGATCGTTCCCTGACGTTGTGGGTTTTCCGATTCTTTCCATGGGAGCGCGAACGGGTCCTGCGGCAACTTTGGAATCAGTTTCAATTGCAGTCGAATCTCGCGGAGAAAATCGAAAAGACCCCTTTCCCCGGTGATGATTATAAGTCGCTTCAGGAAATGAGCATGATGCTGTACGACAATCTACAACGGGATTCTTCGTTCCTGACTTACACACAATTTCGGTTGTTGAGCCCGCATTACGGCTATCTGGCTTGGGCATCCAATGAATATTCGAGAGAGTCGACACGTCGGGGGAGGATTCTGCAATATGCGTTGATCAAGTACCGCATCGAAAAGGGGAAACTGCCGGAGTCGCTGGAGGAACTCAAGACGGTCGGCTATTTGGACGAGATTCCCCGGATTCCGATCAGCGAGGTTCCGTTTTACTACG
Organism: Thermoguttaceae bacterium; assembly: GCA_031548665.1. Classification (GTDB taxonomy): domain Bacteria; phylum Planctomycetota; class Planctomycetia; order Pirellulales; family Thermoguttaceae; genus WRKP01. Next base: position 25,254 of record JAVBQW010000120.1, on the reverse strand, counting down.
ATCCGCATCCGGACGGCAGCGAGCCGAAGGCGCCGTGGCGTGACCACCGGCCGGGTCAGCCGCTTCTCTGGGCGCCGGAATTTAACGACGTCAAGAAATACGCCGGCAAACAACTTCCGTGGAAACACGGCGTCAAGAACGAAATGTTCAGCCACGGCAATTTCTTCTCGCTGAACTTCACGGAATCGGAATAATTGTCCGACAATTTTCACGCGGGCCGGCAGAGTCCTCCGTCCTGCCTTGCCGTCTGGTTATTCGAAACGTTTTTTATTCGCAATGTTTATCGCGGCGTCTCGAACGTTACATCGACGAGGTTCATGTTGCGTTCGAGCGTCAACGTGATCGGTTCGCCGGGCGGCGTTTGATGAATTTGGTACTCGACCGCGGCCCGTGACGGCGTCAAGCGATTGTTGACCATCACGATCAGGTCGTCGGGCTTCACGCCGAGTTTCTCCGCCTCGCTGTCGACCTTTACCGTATCGATAAACGGCGGCGTCCGGCGGCCGATCGTCGCAACCAAAAGGAGGCCCCAATCCTGCATGACGCGAACCGTGTCCTCGGGGATCAGCTCTTTTTCCGGTTTGATCGCCTCCGGGGAAACGAGCGTCGGTTTTTTCGTCCCGAAATTTTTTGCATTGTCCCGGTCGAGCATTTCCCGGACCTTTTCCCGCAGCGAGAAGACGGGAATCGCGTAGTTCAACCAACCGTTGTTCTCGTTGTTGCGCAATTCCTTGCCGAGCAGACCGATCAGTTCGCCGCTTGATTCGAGGACCAAGGCTCCGCCGGCTGCGCCGGGATTGTTCGTCGTGAAATCGACGACGAAAATCGGGCCCTTGTACGGCGTTTCAAAAACTCCCCGCCGGGCACGGAGCGTCGTCCGGGCGGCGATTCGACCACGCTGGACGGTCGCCGGTTCGTTGCCGATCGCGATGTTGAACGGATTCGACACCGCGAACACGGGATCGCCGAGCCGCACGGAATCGTCGAAACCGTACAGGTCGGAACCCTTGTCCTCGTTGCGGTTTGCGCCTTTCGAGTCTTTGAGTTTGAAGAACGGCAATTCGTTTGCCGGAATTTTGAGCAGCGCGATTTCGAGCAGCGGATCGGCGTCGACCAACCGGGCCTCGAATTTTCGTCCGTTATCGAGCACGGCGGACAACGGATCCGCTTGCAGGGCCGCGGTAAGGGCCGTCAGAATGTATCCGTCTGCCGAAATCAGGATGCCGGCCTGGTATCCATGCATTCCGGGCACGTTTCCGGCCCCGTAAATCTTGACGACTTTCGATTGCGATTCGGTAATCAGCGTCGACGCCATTTTCGTGCCGTGAATATTTTCCGGCGGCGGAATCGGTCCGTCGAGCTTCATGCCGGGAACGAACTCCGTGAGATCGAAAGTTCCGAACAGAATCCGACCGTATCGGACTTCCATTTCGTTGCGTCCATCCTTCTCCCTGAAATACACTTCGCAGGGAAAGTCGAGGGCGCTGCCGAACATCTCGATCAGCGCGAGCCGACCGTTTTCCGGATCGAAAAAGAAACGGACCTCGTTGCCGAACCATGAAATTTGCGCAACGTCGAACAGTTTGTCCGTGTTGCCGAGCACCGGGGCGGTTCCGACGTAAACCAGTTCTCCAGCGTCGAACGTTTCGCCACCGACCGCCAACAGACGCAGTAAATACAGGGCCGTGAACAGGCCGCCGCTGCCCCGGGGAGCCTGGTAATGCATCATGGGGTCGGGAACGAAAATCGATTCCTTTTTCATCAGGTTCGCGTCCCAAAAACCCTTTTCGACGGGAAGGTCGAACGCGACGCCCTTGCCGTTGATTTCGAACGAAAATTTTTCCGAGCGTCCCGCCAGCGTTCCCGCCAGCTTCCACGGCTTGTCTGCGGCGTCGAGATTCTTTCGCCAGTTTTCCAGCGTCCGTTTCCGTTCGAGCCGGTTGAAATAAAAATTCGCGTAACCCCGCTGCTTTTCATAGAACGGCTTAACGCTGTCCGGGATGAAATGCTCTTTCCGTAACACCTTGATCGGCTTGCCGTCGGGACCGGGGATTTCGAGCTCCTTGAGGTTTTCCTGATTCGGTTCGGTCTCTTGATTCGGCGCGTGTTCGGGCGCTCGCGCGTCGGGGGCCGACGCGGTTAAGGACGCGGGTTTACGGGGCGACGCCGGTTTGTCGGGATCTTTTTTCGGGACGATGGGCGGTTCGATCATTTTTTCGGTCATCTCGATGAGACTCGCTTCACCGTGCAGGGCTCCGAGGCGGACCAGCAGATCGTATCGGATGCCGTCCTTGCCGCGAACCGTCGCCGGGAGCCGCCAGTTTTTCGGGAAGATGCCGATGATATTTTTGAACGTATTCGCCGTGTCGATCGCCCGGTCGGCGAATCGCAACAGTTCGTCGTCGTAACGCAAACCGCTGCGGTAAGCATCGGAGGTTCCCAGCACGTCGCTGAACACGACCCGGCCTTCCTTGTCGGTTTGCACCGTGGCGTTCATCGTCGCGTGGTCGACGATCCGGCCGCTCTTCAGGTCGCCGAGGAAATTCCGTACCTGATTGCTCGACACGGCGTAACCGATTCCCACGTTGACGCGGCCCCGTTTCTCGAAGGAACAGCGACCGACGATTCCGATCACTTCGCCCTTGTCGTTGAACAAGGGCCCGCCGCTGTTGCCCGGATTGACCGCTGCGTCGGTTTGCAGGCAGTCCGTGTACTCCAAAAACGAACCGGCCGGAAATTGGTAACGATGAACGCCCGAGATGATTCCCTTCGACACGCAGGGCTCCAAGTCCAACGCCAGCAAAAACGGATTTCCCATGACGATCGCCGTGTCGCCGACCTGCACCAGGTCGCTGTCGGCAAGATCGGCAAACGCGAAATTCTCACCGAACAGTTTGATCAGCGCGATGTCGCCGACGGGATCCATGCCGACGATCACGGCGTCGTAGAGTTTGCCGGAGACGCCGCATTTCATCGCCGGGCCGCAGGGCTGCACGACGTGAAAGTTGGTGAGCGCGTATCCGTCCGGCGAAATGATCACGCCGCTGCCGCCGCCGGCCTGGTCGTTGACGTCGGCGGGGAAAATCATCACGGTCGCCCGCATCGCGCGGTCGATCACCTCGTCCGCGACGGCGACGGTCGGGAGCAGGAAAAGAAGAACGAATATTCTGGAGAGATGTTTCATCTTTTTCTCGTCATCCCCGCGCAGGCGGGGACCCAGACGAAAGATTTGATTGATCGTTTGCATCCGTTATTGACGGTGTTTGATACGACGTTAATAATGCGCGAAAATCGTATTGAAATTCGTTCTCTAGTACAACGTCAATGAATTGAGCTTCGTGAAAACGGATAAAGTACCGTCATCCCCGCGCAGGCGGGGACCAAGTCGGAAGGCGTTGTCAACCGTTTGCACACTCTCTAACTGGCGGCGATGCAAAGGGGTGGAAAATTTACCCTCTAGGTCCCCGCCTTCGCGGGGATGACGGACCATATTTATCGTTCGAAATTTTCCTGGCAATCGCGGCAGCGGGTTGCGCCGGGGACGGCACGGAGCCGCGCTTCGGGAATCGGTTTGCCGCAGTCTTCGCAACGGACGACGTCGTCCCAATCCCAATCGCCCGGCAACGCTTTTCGAGCCGAGAGCGTCGACAAGCCGGCGCAGTTCGGACAGGCGACGGCCCCGGCGTGAACACGGAACAATTCCGAAATCAGGTCGGCGTCGAAATCGGTGTCGGCCCGCAGCTTTCCGACACCGATCAGGGCTCGAACCGCCTGTTCGAGGCCCCACGGTTCACGGAATCCGCAACCGCTGCAACGAATTTCGAACGACAATGATTTCATTCGTTTTGCCGTATTGTTGACAAATCCGAAGAACCCCCAAGTTCCGGTGGAGTACCACCTACACTTGGGGCTCTTTATGGAAGCGCAATTCGATCGATTCCTTTCGACTCGATCTTTTTGACGTCCTTGCCGTTGACGATGATCTGGTACGTCGTTCCGGCGACGCCTTCGATCACGGCCGTGTTGCCTTCGAAGGTCGTCTTGTACGGCGACACGACGCGCAACGTTTTGTCGGCGTTGAGCACGACGTCGATCGCTTCGAGCTTGCCCTGCAGCAGACGCCGCTGCATGACGAGCACCGTCGGATTGATGTCGTACGGATTCGGATTCTGCGTCGCCAACGTGAAAGAGTCCGGCAACAGCCCGATCGACGGACCGTCGGGATACTGCATCCGCTCGCCCGTAATCAGAATTCCCTCGGCGATCTTTTTCCAGTCGACTGTCTGATCGTGTTTGGAGAGCATGAAACACGCTTCGCTGAAGTCAAGGCCGCACCATTGGACCGGCAGGCCGATCCAGTTCGGAGCCTGCCAGTTCGTCGCTCCGAGTACCGGCGTCGTGGCGTACAGCATCACGGGATCGGCGGCTCCGGCGAGCGGTTTTCGTTCCCAAAAATAAACGAACGGCAATCCCGTGATCGCCCAGCGACGGGCGTTGTCGAGATATTTCTTGTCGCCGGTCGCTTCGAAGGCCCAAACGTTCGCCATGCACATTCGGGACGAGCCCATGATGTCCGGCGTGTGCAGCGACAGTTCCCAAACCTGGGCGCCGCGGGGAACCGTGTATTTGTTCGCGAAATCGAGTCCCTTCAACGCGGCGGCCAACGCTTCCGGTTCGCCGAGAATCCGATAGGCGTAGAGCAATCGGAACAACGAGTTGCCGCAGTGTCCCGACGCCGTGTCTTCCCAATGTCCCCTCAAATACTTGCCGCTGTACGGAAACGCGCCGTCCGACCGCTGCCGGTCGCGAAGATGCTTCGATTCGTTCCGCTTCCAGATACGGAAATCCTCGGCCCGATCCATCAGGAAGAACGATGCCGGGTTCTGGAGATGGGCGCCGCCGTTGTCCAATTTCGGGACGCTCGGAAGTTTTCCCGTGAGCTGCCAAATCGACGTTACGTAATCGCTGCCGTGGGTGATCGGAAAATGTAATTTCGTGGCGCCCGGGAGCGAGGCATGAGTCCAGCCGGTTCCGTTCGGACCGACACCGCAGGACTTTTCGAAGGCCGCAAGGTTCAGGAGACGTTGCTCCTCGTCGTTGCGTAAACGCTTCGGGAGCTCCGGCAAACCACGTTGCTGGAAGGCCCAGAGGAGGAGCGAGTCGAGAACGGTCAGCGTGTTCGGCAACGGAGCGGCGTTCGGAACGATTTTCACGGTTCCGCTCATTTTTTCGCCGTTGAGGCCGAGATGATGCTTGGTCGAGTCGCCGAAGATAAAGTCCGGCGTCGCGAACACGGCCTGTGTATTGGGATCGTCCCAGAGCAGACCGAACGCGGCGCGGTCCGTGACGACCGACATGAAGGGCCAGGTGATGTCCAACGACTTCGGAGCGAACCGAAGATGATCCTTCGTTTCGATGTCGGCCGTCGACGAGGAATGTTCGCCTTTCTCCAGATATTCGACGCCGTTGAGAATCGCCTGCTGCATTTCGCCGAAGGGTCGGAACACCGGACCGAACACGGCGGCGTTCGCCTTCAGGTCGAAGCGGAGAGCGTCGTTTTTCAAGTCGAACTTCAACGTTCCGTTAACCGACGGCAGGGCGAACTCGATCGCCGATTCGGACGCCTTCGACAGGTTTGCGGCGAGCGGTCCCGCAGAAACCGGGACCGCAGGTCCCGGCTCTTGATAGAACGGAACGAAAGAAGTTCCCCCCAACGGAAGATTCGGATTGATGTACGCCAAGGGATGGATTTCGCCGACTTCCTTGCCGTTGAGAAGAACGACGGCGCCGGTTCCCTTGGCGTCGAATTTGATCGAAAGGTTGCCGGACGAAATCGTCTTCCAGTCGGCGACCTTTGTCGTCCAGTTCGAATCGACCCACGGCGTCGGATTGGACGGCGCCTCGCCGTAAACGATGTCGTAAAGCTCAATCCACGCAATCTCCGCGATTCCGACGGAGGTTCCCGGATCAAGGCGAATATTCGTCAGCGGTTCCGGCGTCGTGAATTCCGTCGAGTAGGTATACCATTCACCGTCCGGTACGAAACCGAATCGGGTCGAGTTTTCCGCTTTGGAACCGGGTTGCTTCGTCGTCATCCAGAAGATTTCGGCGCCGGGCTTCATCTTATTTTTCATCCGGATACGGAACTCGAAGGTTCCCGCTCTCGGTTTTTCGATTGGCGGCATCAACACGTAAGGATCGTGTCCGTTGGACTCGATCTTGAGCGACTCGTTCAGCGGCGTGACGAGCGAGTCGTGCAACGCTTTCCATTTCGCCGCTCCGACGGCGTCGCAGACGAAACGCTGCCGCAACGTCCGCTCCTTGACCGGCGGCGGATACGGCGAGATCTTCTCGTCCGTCGGATATTGTCCGAGGAGCATCGCACCTGACATTAAAAATAAAACGATGAACGGAACGATAAAGTTTTTCATATTGCTTTCCTTCATTTAGCCGGTACCCCGGCGCTCAAACGTCGACCATCCGAAACACGGTACATTCCATAGGATTGTACCAGCGACAGGCCGAGGAAAAAAGGCTTCCATGTTTTTTTCGATTTCTTGTATTTCGGTGGGATTCTGATATATTTCCATAAATGTTCGCCCTTCAGGGCTCAAACGCAGGCGTTTCCCTCTATCTCCCTTTGATTGACAATGAATCGACGACAACTGTTGACGTTGGCGACCTTGGCCGCCGTGGTGTTCGCTCTTCCGCTGACTTTGAGTTTCGGCGCGGAGCCGAATCCTGATGCAAAGAAGGCGAAAGTCCTCTATTTCTCCCGCTCGCAGGGCTTCGAGCACGGCCCGGTGAAATTGCTGGAAGACGGAACGACCGTTTCCGGCGTCGCCTTGAAAAAGTATTGCGACGCCAAGAACATCGAATTGGTCTGCACGCAGGACGGCGGCGTCTTCGACGGCGACCTCGGCCAGTTCGACGGCTTCGTCTTCTACACCTCGGGCAACCTCGAAGAGGAAAACGGCTCGAAGAATCCGACGGCCCACGCGATTTCCGCCGACGGCCTGAAAAAGTTTTTCGCCGCGGTCAAGTCCGGAAAGGGACTCGTCGGCATCCATTCGGGGTCCGACACTCACTGCAAGCAAAAGGACGAAAAGGGGCTTGATCTCTTCACGAAACTGATCGGCGCCCGCTTCGCCTCACACGGTCCGATGCAGGACGCGACCGTTTCGATCGTCAAACCGGTCCAGCTTCCGTGGTTGAAGGACAAAGGCGAGAAATACACGACCTTCGAGGAATGGTACGCGATGAAGGACTACAATCCCGATATGCACGTTGTTCTCGTTCAGGAAACCGCCGGCATGAACAGCGGCAAGGGCAACTGCTACGACAGGCCGAACTTCCCCTCGTCGTGGATCCGTATGGAAGAAAAAGGGCGCGTCGCTTACAGTGCTTTCGGACACGACAACAAGTTCTGGAAGGAAGACGACAACGTCAAAAAAATCGGCGAAATGATCGAATGGTCGCTCGGCCGTTTTGACATGGACACGACGCCGAACTTCGAAACCGTCACGCCGCAGGGCAATCAAATGCCGAAATAGGGAATAGGAGTTAGGGAACAGGGGGAGGGGGTCAGGGGACAGGGATCAGAATACAAATCCGACTGCTCCCCTTCCCCCTTCCCCCTTCCCCCTGCCCCCTGCCCCCTGACCCCTTCCCCCATGCTCAACGCGTTTTCCGTCGATGTCGAAGACTATTTTCAGGTCGGTGCTTTCGTCCGGATGATCAAGCCGGACGATTGGGACCGTTGGGAGTCGCGCGTCGTCGCCAACACACAGCGAATCCTGGGAATTCTTGGTCGGGCTCCGCGTCCCGTTCGGGGAACGTTCTTCGTTCTCGGTTGGGTCGCGGAACGGCATCCGGAACTCGTTCCGGAGATTTGTTCCGCCGGACACGAAATCGCGTCGCACGGCTTTTCGCACCGTTTGGTCTATGAGATGACCGAAGAGGAATTTCGCGACGATGTTCGCCGGACGAAACGACTGTTGGAGGACCAATCGGGGCGGGAGGTGTTCGGCTATCGGGCGCCGAGTTTTTCGATCGTCAAGCGAACGCCGTGGGCGCATCGGATTCTCGTCGAAGAGGGATATCGATACGACAGCAGCGTGTTTCCGATCCATCACGACCTGCACGGCAACGCGGACGCCCCCCGGGAAATCCATCGGATCGACACGGAAGCTGGGCCGTTGCAGGAATTTCCCCCGGCGGTCGTTCGCCGTTTCGGACAGAATTTTCCGACCGGCGGCGGCGGATATTTCCGGTTCTTTCCGTATGCGATCACCGTTCGAATGCTGCGTTCGATCAACGCAACGGGCCGACCGTTCGTCTTCTACGTTCATCCTTGGGAGGTCGACCCCGACCAGCCGCGAGTCGCCGGGGCGCCGCTGAAGAGTCGGTTTCGACATTATCTGAATCTCCACCGCACGGCGTCGCGGCTCGATCGCTTGTTCAAGGATTTCGAGTTCGCTCCCGTCGCCGAAGTTCTCGAAACGTCTCGCTAAGAGCCGACGGAGCCGGGACCTGCGGTCCCGGAATCTCTCTGGTCCCGGAATCTTCCCGTGTTTCATCGCGTCGCGGAGCGACACGGCTAACGACCGGAACTATTCGTGTTCCGGTTTGAGGATGTCAAAATTCTCGCAGAGGAAAATGTATCCGACGAGAGCCCCAGTCACCAGACCGCTAACGATCAGGCATTCCAGCGGCGACGGAAAATACGGAACTCCCGCGTTCTCCCACATTCCGGCGATCACCGTGTTGGCTCGGTTGAAGAAAACACCGAAACTGCCGAGGATGCCGTAGACCACGAGCCAAAAACGGTTGTTGGCAAGCGGCGAGAAAACAATCGCCAACGGAATGATCAGTCCGAGGCCGATTTCGGCGATCAAGAGAAGACTCAAAGGACTGAAGTCCAGAGCCGCTCCCATTTGGCCGCGATGGGCGAGATCCCAGATTCGCAGGACGAGGTAAACGAGCATCAGGGAGCCGCCGATTCGGGCCAGCAGTTTCATCGGAGCGACGGGAATTCGATAACCGAGGCACCAATCGTTCAGGACGGAAATTACCGCGACGGTCGCCGGACCGACGTACAGCGACGACAGCAGGAAGAACACGTAAATGATCGGGCTCCACCACAGCGGGCTGAGTTTTCCTTCGGCCAGCAGATACAGGGTTCCCAGCGTCGATTGGTGCATGGTCGGCAACATGACGCCGACGATGATCATCAAGGGAAGAATCTTGACGAAGATCCAATGGAAGCTACGGAAGATTTTTTCCGTGACGATTTCCGCGAATTCGAAACACTGGACGACCGTGTACGTCGAGATGCAGAGAAAGGTCTCGAACATCGGCGAGGTGTGTCCCCAGGAATAGAACGGCGGCCAGAAATTGAACCAGCGACCGATTTCGAGGAACAGGCCGCCGAGACCGAGGCAATATCCGATCAACGAAACGGCGAGCGTCGTCCGCGCAACCGGTTGCAGGGCTTTGATATGCAAAACGTGAACGAGAAACGCGGTACCGAAACCGCCGCCGGCCAGCGCAATCGCTCCGAAGACGGCGACCGCCTTCCAGAGGCCCCACGGCCAGGCGTCGTTCAGGTTCGTGACCGCTTCGAGGCCCATGACGAGCCGGTATCCCATCGCAAGCAGAGCGAGAGCGGTGAAGCCGATCAGGGCAAGACGGAACAGGGTGAATTTGAAGGTCCAGCGTTCAACGTTGACGCGAACGCCCCAACCGTCGAGCTTGACGCTCCACGGAACTTTGACGGAATTCGGAATTTCTTTCTGGGTCGGATCGCCGTGGTCGGACATGGTGATATCGCTCATAATGTGTAGTTGAATAACGCTGGATATTAAATGAAAAACGTCAATGTTGTCGTCATCCCCGCGAAGGCGGGGACCTAGAGATTAGATAATAACGAGTGTTTGCACACGTCATTCACGGTGTTCAATATCTCGTCAACGACGGATGCAAAGAGAACAATGACGTCTTTCGTCTAGGTCCCCGCCTGCGCGGGGATGACGAACATTATTTCCTTAACGTTGTACTAGACGGAAAACGTTTTTGACCGTTTGCATCCGTCGATAACGTGTGCAAAAACCTATTAAAATCTACTCTCTAGGTCCCCGCCTGCGTGGGGATGACGGAATGTTACGCGTCCGTTTTCGTTTCGTCGTCTTTTTTCGCGGCGGCCTTGACTTTGCCACGGCGCCCCGTAATGAAATACAGTCCCGCCAGGAAGCAGCCCCAGACCAGGCCGAGCGGCAGGCTGTAATGCATGAACGGCTCCGTAACCTTGGCGATCGCCTTTTTCGGAACGTCCTTAAAGCCGAGCTCTTTGAACGGTTTGTCCGAAATGTACATCCAGCAGGTTCCGCCGGCTTCTTCTTCGCCGTAAATATCCTTGACATACTTCGAATTCTCGGCGACGGTTTTCTTCGCTTCGGCGAGCAGTTCGTCGCGGTCGCCGAACTTCATGACGTTTGTCGGACAGACCGTGACGCAGGCCGGGGACTCGCCTTTGGAGATTCGACCGCTGCACAGCATGCATTTCGTCATCACGGGAAAGGTTTTATTCCATTCGAACTTCGGGACGTTGAACGGACAGCCGATCATGCAATACCGGCAACCGATGCAGTTGTTCGGATAGTACAGCACCGGTCCGTCGGGAGATTTTTGAAACGCCTTCGACAGGCACGCCGTGACGCAGGCGGGATCCTTGCAATGCAAGCATTGATTTTTGACGAATCGCCATGCTTCCTGGCCTTCTTCGTCCTTGACGGTACATTTTCGAACGACGGTCCAGTTTTCGTCGGCGAGGGTCGCCTTTTCGCCGTCGGTCGCGGCGCGGTTTTCGATCCATTTGTTGCCGTTGTACATCTTGCATGCGACCGTGCAGCTTCCGCAGCCGATGCACTTCGTCAGGTCGACGAGGACGCCTTTCGAGGGCGTGTTTTCACTGTGATGGCTCATGGTTGTCTCCGTGTATGTAGTGAACAGTGAACAGTGAACAGTGAACAGTGAGGGGACGCAAGCGTTTCTCGACCCGTTGTTCACATGATTCATTATTCGTTACTCACTGTTCGTTGTTCACTGTTCGTTGTTCGTTGTTCGTTGTTCACTATTTCTTAGCCACTAAATTCATGCTGCGATCATGATATTCATGCGTATGGAGCAGTTCGTGCGCCAGGTGTCCGTTCGGTTCGCCGAGGTAGTCCTTGTACAGGGCCTTCAGCTCCGGGTTTTCGTGACAGAGTCGCAACGTGGTTTTCTCGTCGATCGTGTACAACGCGTTGATCCGGGCGGTCCGCGCCTTGTCGGACGGCGGAAGCGACGACTTCGGCTGACCGCCGCCGCTGATACAACCGCCGGGGCACGCCATGAACTCGATAAAATGGTACTGTTCGGAGCCGTCCTTGACCCGTTTCAGGATCTCTTTGGCGTTTTCCATTCCGGCGACCACGGCGACACGCACCTTGCCGACCTTCGGAACGTCGAGTTCGGCGCTCTTGATGCCCTTCAGACCGCGAATCGGCTCCAAATTGTAAACCAGTTTCGGCGGCTCTTTTTCGCCGGAAATCAAGCAGTACGCCGTTCGAACGGCCGCTTCCATGACGCCGCCGGTCACGCCGAAGATCGCGCCGCCGCCGGAGTATTGGCTCATCACCTTGTCGTACTCCGCTTCTTTCAAATCCATCAGGTTGATATTCTTCATCTTCATCAACTGGGCCAACTCACGAGTCGTGAGGACCAAGTCGGTGTCGCGGATGCTTTCGTCGCCGAGTTTGACGCCGGCGTTGTTCATTTCGGGCCGAGCCGCTTCGAATTTCTTCGCGGTACACGGCATGATCGCCACGGAAAAGATCGATTTCGGCTCGATGTTGTTCTGTTTGGCGTAGTAGGTTTTGATCAACGGCGACAACATTCCCATGGGCGACCGGGCCGACGACAGGTTGGGAATCAGTTCCGGATAGTAGTATTCACAGAACTTCACCCAACCCGGGCAGCACGACGTGAACTGTGGGGTCGGTCCCTTGATCTTGCCGGTGATTCGACCGACCAATTCCGTCGCTTCCTCCATGATCGTCATGTCGGCGGCGAAGTTGGTGTCGAACACGGTATTCACGCCCAGCGCTTTCAGAGCGGCGACCTGACGGCCTTCGACGTTCGTTCCGATCGGCAGTCCGAATTCCTCACCGAGGGCGACGCGGGTCGACGGAGCGGTCTGCACGACGACGTGGACGCTCGGATCTTCCAACGCTTTGAGCATTTTCTCGATTCCGGAGGTTTCGACGATCGCCCCGGTCGGACACCACAACGTACACTGACCGCAACCGATGCACGGAATGTCGTTCTTCAGCGGAAGCTCGTAGTTTCCCATGACGGCTTCGACTTTTTCGCAAACTTCGGCACACTGGCCGCACAGGATGCATTTTTGGTCGTCGCGGCAGATCGACACGTTTTTTGGATCGATCGGCACCCGACCACGAACTTGGGCGGGAAAATGTCCCTTTCCCTCATACTGAGCGGGCATCCAACCGTCGCCGCCGGCCGGGCGGCCGTCGCAACCGGTCGCTCCGGCCGCCAGTCCGAGCCCGAGTCCCGCGATCTTGATGAATGAACGACGCGAAACGTCAGTTTCATTCACGGGGTTGTCTATCTTATCAGGGTTGTCTTTTTTCATGGTTTTGCTCCCAGGGTCTGTAGGCGAGTCTCTGAAAAGTCGTGTCGTCTCAAATTTGCTCCCGCTTTGCGACTTGAACGCAAGCGACACACCAACCGGATATTGCCTTATTCGGTAAATTTTTATCTATTTGTGAGGCCAAATAGATAATTTCTTACTCATTCGTTTGCATTGTATGCGACGAAAACCATTCGTCAAGTCGTAAAGAACGAGAAACCGATAAATTTTTATTTTATGAAAAAACACCATGGTATAATCCTCGAAGCCGCTATATTTGGAGCGTTTTCAACGTATTGTAACGAAACGTTTTCGAGAGGACATTTTGTTGATCGAACAAATATTCAATTTTAACTGGCTTTATTGACTTTATTGATGTGTCATCCTATTAAAAAGTTAAGAAAATAATGTTCATGAAAATGGATCAATGGCCGTCATCCCCGCGAAGGCGGGGACCTAGAGAACAGGTTTTAATAGGTTCTTGCACACGTTATTGACGGATGCAAATGAGCAACAACGTCTTTCGCCTAGGTCCCCGCCTTCGCGGGGATGACGATATTTTTTTCGTTTCCATGAAAGTTAATTCGTTAACCTTATGCTGGTTTTGCCATTTTACCCAACCCGAAAATTACGAGTCTCTGGAATTTCATTCGCCGTTTCGTTGCCGAATTACGGTCGACTTTTCAGTCATCAAACGCCGACAAAAAGAAAGAAGTCGCCGATTGCGCGAAAACAAATCTTACCCAAACCTCCCAATTATTTATTTCAGAGGGAAAAGAGCCCTGACTCCTTTTCCGGCCCAGTATTTTCTTGCCGGTTGACGATTTAGGACCTATACTAAAACGATGATTCCGATCTTGACCAGTACACCGGGCGGGGGCTTTTTGAAGGCCTCCCGCTTGTTTGCCTCCCCAAAGTCTCCCTTGGAACAGTCGAACATGCTCACCCCCCCGCCTGTGATGCGGTTCACGCATCCGTTACCGTTCGGCGCCATCCTGCACGACAACGGCGTCCAGTTCGTCGTCGTCAGTCGCAACGCCACGGCGATGAAACTTCTCCTTTACGATAAGGTTTCTGATCCGGAGCCGTCGGAGATCATTCATTTCAATCGGGAGGAAAACCGTTGGGGACATGTTTGGAGCCTGTTCGTCAAAGGAATTAAGGCAAAGCAACTTTACCATTTCCAAGCCGAGGGGCCCTTCGAACCGGAAAAGGGACATCGCTTCGACGGCCGCGCCCGATTGATCGATCCTTACGCCAAAGCTCTTGCCGGAACTTTTTTGCCGTCGCCGGACGGAATCATTCGACCGCCGAAATGTGTCGTGATCGACGACGACGATTTCGACTGGCGCGGCGACCAGCATCTTCGGCGGGACCTGTCGAAGTCGATCATCTACGAATTACACGTCAAGGGGTTTACGAACTCGCCGACCAGCGACGTGAAACATCCGGGAACCTATCTCGGGCTGATCGAAAAGATTCCGTATCTGCAAGATCTCGGCGTCACGGCGGTCGAGTTGATGCCGATCCACGAATTTCCGATTCTCGGCACCGACGGCAAGGAGCCGCGCATCAAAAATTATTGGGGATACGACTCCATGGCGTTTTTCTCGCCGCATCGGGGCTACGCTTTCGGTGAGGAGCCCGGCGCTCAGGTCCGTGAGTTCAAGGAAATGGTTCGAGCCTTCCATCAGGCAGGTATCGAGGTGATTCTCGATGTCGTCTTCAACCATACCAGCGAGGGCAACGAGCACGGTCCGACGCTGAGTTTCAAGGGGTTGGACAACACGATCTACTACATGTTGGATCGCGGCCAGTATTACAAGAATTACAGCGGTTGCGGCAACACGGTCAACGGCAATCATCCGATCGTCCGGGAGATGATCTTCAACTGCCTCAGGCATTGGGTGCATAATTACCACATCGACGGTTTCCGGTTCGATTTGGCGTCGATCATGAGTCGCGACCAGAACGGCAACATGCAGGCGAATCCGCCGTTGATCGAAAGCATTTCGGAGGATCCGCTCCTTGCCGATACCAAGATCATCGCCGAAGCCTGGGACGCCGCCGGGGCGTATCAGGTCGGTTCCTTCGGCTCCTACGGTTTCGGCTCCCAGCGTTGGGCGGAGTGGAACGGCAAATACCGCGACGACATCCGTCGTTTTTGGCGCGGCGACCAATGGATGACCGGCGCCATGGCGACACGGATCTCCGGTTCGGCGGACCTTTATTCCCACAGCGGACGCGGTCCGCAGAGCAGCATCAATTTCGTGACCGCTCACGACGGCTTCACGATGAACGACCTTGTTTCCTACAACGGCAAACACAACGAGGAAAACGGCGAGGAAAACCGCGACGGCGAGAACAACAATTGCAGCTGCAATTACGGCGTCGAAGGACCGACGACGAAGCGCGAAATCGAAGCGGCACGTAATCGGCAGGTCAAGAACATTTTCGCGACGCTGCTGCTCAGCCAAGGGGTTCCGATGCTGAACGCCGGCGACGAAATGCGGCGAACGCAACGGGGCAACAACAACGCGTATTGCCAAGACAACCGGATTTCGTGGATCGACTGGCAGCTTTTGAAGAAACACGATGATGTTCGCCGATTCGTCAAGGAATTGATCAAGTTCCGAAAAAAACAGGCGTCCGTTCGGCAACCGTATTTCCTGACCGGGCAACCCCGTTATCCGGGAGCATTGCCGGATATCAGTTGGTACGGCGCCCAAGGCGGCAGCGTGCCATGGAACCATTCGCTCGATCGTAGTTTGACCTGCCTGTTGTCGGCGGTCGCTCCGACCTTGGAATTCGAAGGCTCGCTCTATCACGTCTTGATGATGTTTCACGGCAGTTGGGAGCCGCGGGAATTCGTTTTTCCGGCGGTCTGCCAAAATTTCACGTGGAAACTGTTCATCGACACGGCGGCGGCGGCACCGAACGATGTGTTCGGCAACTTCGACGGTCCGCGTCCGGATTTGAAGGCGCCGCTCAAATTTCAGCCGCATTCGATGCGCGTCTTCCTCGCCGAAGCTCGATAAATCAGAGCTGCGCCCGTGAGGAAGCGGTCCCCGCGCCGGAGTACCGGCTAAATGTCATCAACAACATTTAGCCGGTACTCCGGCGTCTTTGTCTTTCGGTACTCCGGCGTCATTTCGCTACCGGTTGCGCCCCCGTGGCGGTAGCGGCCGGTGACGCCGGCGGCAAAACGGGATACGGCGGATACGGCGGCGCCGGCGGAGCCTTGTCGGCGTCTTTTTTGATCGACTTGTTCGACGTTTCCTTGAAAAAGGCGGGGCGGTCGGCCGGTGGTCGGACATTGGTCCCGATGTCGCCGTATAAATTAACCAGCGGTACTTCGGGAACCTTGCTTCCGGAAAAGCTGGAGCCGTCGTAGATACTGCCCTTGTTGATCGGTCCGGCTCCGGCGACCCAGAGCGCCTTTGCGATGCTCTCGCTCTGGTTGTTGCCGGAGTACCAAAGCGGTCGCCCGGTGTTTTTGTTGTAGGCGAAAACCGCGACTTTGACCACGGCCCGTTGATCCGTTCGCTTGATAAACGGAATTTCCGGAAGCTGCGACGACGAATATGTCGAACCGGGTAGCGCCGGAATCGTGATTGCCGGAATTCCGATCAACACGTCGTTTCGGTCCGTTCCGACCGCACCGGTTCGAATTTCCAGCACATAGTCGGCGTCCTCCCTGTCGTCGCACAGAATGCCGCCGCAAGCCGCCAAATGCTGTCGAATCGTCGTGCTGATATATTTATTGTCCGTCGACTCCGTAATGGCGTCGCTTTTGACGAAGACCTTCCGACCGTTCATCGGCGTGAAATTGATCTTGCCGACCGCGTGATCGACGGCGTTGCTGATCAGCAGCTGTTCCGTGCCTGTCCGCGACGTGTCGCTCCAACGTGTCGTGCCGCAGCCGCTCAACCCCAGCGCGCAAACGAGCAACGCCGAAACCAGTCCGGTCGCTCCACGTCGTCGCTGTGCAGAGAAACGTTCCATCGGCCTTCCGGGACCGTAGGCCCCGGCTTTTCATGTCAACTATCGAAAAAGCGTCGCGAAACTATATCGATTTCGCGGAGAAACGTAAAGGGTAGTTTTACGAGAGAATTGACGCAGAAACCGGGGGGTGTTCAAGAAAAACAAAAAAACCGGGACCACAGGTCCCGGCTCCTTTTTAGAATTTTCAGAATTTTCAGAGGTTCCTTCAACTCTTGACCTCGAACTCGGCGTCGATCGCGTCGTCGTCGCCCTTCGCCTGCGGATTCGCTCCCATGGCTTCGGCGGTCTCCGCTCCCTGTTTCGAGGCGTTCGCCGCCTGAGCGGCTTCGTACATCGCCTTGCTCATCGCATGGGACGCCTGTTCGAGTTGCTCGGTCGCCGATTTGATCGTCGCCAAGTCGTCGGTCGCAACCGCTTCCCGGGTCTTGCCGATTGCGGCATTGATCGCGTCCTTGTCGGTCTGCGAAATATTGGCGTCGTTTTCCTTGAGCAGTTTTTCGAGTTGGAAACACATCGACTCGCCGCCGTTCTTGGCTTCGACCAGTTCCCGCCGCGCCTTGTCTTCGGCGGCGTGTTCCTCGGCGTCCTTTTTCATCTTCTCGATTTCCGCGTCGGACAGACCGGACGACTGTTCGATACGAACCTTCGTTTCCTTGCTGGTTCCGAGGTCTTTCGCCGAGACGTTCAAGATGCCGTTGGCGTCGATATCGAACTTGACTTCGATCTGCGGCACGCCGCGCGGCGCCAAGGGCAAGCCTTCCAGATTAAACTGTCCGAGCAGCCGATTATGGGCCGCGATTTCCCGTTCGCCCTGATAGACCTTGATCGTCACGGCAGATTGGTTGTCGTCGGCCGTACTGAAAACCTGCTTTTTTTCCGTCGGAATCGTCGTGTTTCGTTCAACGAGCTTCGTCATGATTCCGCCGAGCGTTTCGATGCCGAGCGACAGCGGCGTCACGTCGAGCAAGACGACGTCCTTCACGACGCCGCCGAGGACTCCGCCCTGAATCGCGGCGCCGACCGCAACGACTTCGTCCGGATTGACGCCCTTATGCGGCTCCTTGTTGAAAATCGTTCGGACAAGATCCTGGACCTTCGGAACCCGCGTCGAACCGCCGACGAGAACGACTTCGTCGATCTGCGACGCCTGGAGTTTGGCGTCCTTGAGAACCTGCATGACGGGACCGCGACAGCGTTCGACCAAATGGTCGGTGAGCTGCTCGAACTTCGCCCGGGTCAACTTGAATTGGAGATGCTTCGGACCGTTCTGATCCGCCGTGATGAACGGCAGATTAATGTCCGTCGACTGCGCGGAGCTCAACTCCCGTTTCGCCTTTTCGCAGGCTTCCTGGAGCCGCTGGAGAGCCATCGCGTCCTTTCGAAGATCGATGCCCTGCTGCGTCTTGAAATCCTCCGCGACGTGATTGATGAGAACCTCGTCGAAGTCGTCGCCGCCGAGATGCGTGTCGCCGCTGGTCGATAAAACCTGAAAAACGCCGTCCGCGACTTCGAGGCAGGAAACGTCGAACGTTCCGCCGCCGAGGTCGAACACGACGATTTTCTGGTTGACGTTCTTGTCCAACCCGTACGCCAGGGACGCGGCCGTCGGCTCGTTGATGATTCGCTCGACTTCCAGACCGGCAATCTGTCCGGCGTCCTTGGTCGCCTGCCGCTGGGCGTCGTTGAAATAGGCCGGAACCGTAATCACGGCCTTGTTGACGCGGTGTCCGAGATAGGCTTCGGCGGCTTCCTTGAGCTTGCGGAGCGTCATCGCGGAAATTTCCGGCGGCGTGTACTGCTTGCCGTTGATATCGACTTTGACGTAGTCTTCCTGACTCCCGACGACTTTGTAGGGAACCATTTTTTCTTCGCCGGCAACCTCTTTATGTCGCCGTCCCATGAACCGCTTGATTGACGCCACGGTTCGCGTCGGATTCGTGACGGCCTGCCGCCGTGCCGGTTCGCCGACGAGATTTTCGCCGCTGTCCGTAAACGCGACGACGCTCGGCGTGAGCCGATTGCCTTCCGCATTCGGAATCACTTTGACGTCTTTGCCTTCCATGACGGCAACCACGGAGTTCGTTGTTCCGAGGTCGATGCCGATGATTTTTTCGCTTGTTGCCATGGTGTTGTTCCTTCCTTTCTTTTTTGGAGCCGATTGATCGGTCAGAGAAATCATATGCAATCATCGCGCCAAAAAAAAGAGATTTCTATCGTTCGTTCTGTAAGGTTCGACAAAATAGATGGTTGCGAAATTTTTTTTGAGAGAAAATTTCAGCAAAACGTCGTCGGCCTGCCATATTGGCAGGAGAAAGAGCAATCGAAAAATCGGTCTTGCGTCGATTCGTGTTCTTTCCGTATAATTCGCGGCCTCTTCATAGGAAGGGGCGTTGCCGAATACTCAAAACAGCGCGTCGAAAGCCGACGCGGCTCAACGGGAACCATCGCCGTGAAACAAACATTATATACCTTGATCCTGCTGGCGTCGGTTGGAACGATCGGACTCGTTGCGACGAATCCGAAACTCGTTCAACAGGGAGCCTCGTTACTGGGATTGAGCCAACCGGATAAAGAATCGACCAGTCCCTCGCCGAACGACGAAGAGGACCATCTCGCGAAATTTTTGAAGCAGTATCCCGACAATCCTTATTCTGCGAAGAAAAATTCCAGCGAAGCGCCTGCGCCCGCTCCCCCTCCGAGCGTCGCCCCCTCTGCTCCTGAACGGCCGGCGCCTCCGATTGCTGCGGCTCCGCCGATCATTCCAGCAGTCAAAACACCGGCTCCGGAAGCCAAACCGACACCGAAAGAACCGGCCTTGGCGACTACGGCGTCAACGGCTTCCAAACCGGCTGCGAGAACGAGATCAGCATCCAAGGTCTCCCCGGTCGTTGTTCCTCCGGCATCCCAACCGGTTGCGGCTTCTTCGCCTGCGGCTCCTTCCCCGGCGGCGCAGCCGAAAACGGTTGCGGTTCCCAAGCCGGCAGATCCTCCCGTCTCGCCAACGCCGGCGGCGCCTTCCGCTCCCCTTGTCGATCCTTTTGCCGATCAAGCTCCCGGAATCGCGTCGAGCGCTAAAAGACCCGAAATCCACGACATTGGATTCGCTCGCTCCAGCCAAGTTCCCTCCAACGACTATCGAGCGACGAGCCTGATTACGCCGATTCCATCCCCCAAAGAAATCGCGGCCCCGGTTTCCTGGCCGACGGAGTCCCCCAAACCGCAAGAACACTACATCAACCCGCCGACAGCCGTTCCAGTCGGAGGCGGAATTTTCGCCTACCAGCCGCAGCCGCAGCCGCAGCCCCAACCGCAACCGCAACCGCAGCCGCAACCGCAGCCGCAGCCGCAGCCGCAGCATCCGGCACCGTTTCCTCTTCAGGCTCAACCGCAACCGCAACCGCAGCCGCAACTCCAATCACAGTTCCAATATCCTCCCCAACCACAATCGCCGCCGTCAACATCGGTTGCCGATCCGTTTTCTTCGAACAATCAGCCGTCGGTACCGTCGCCCATTCCACCTCTTGGACCGCCGCCGGTTCAACAGCAACCCGAAAATTCCTACGCTTCGGCGTTTTTGCCGCCGCCGGGGACCGGGATCGCAGGTCCCGGCTCTCCAAATACGGGGACCGGGACCACAGGTCCCGGCTCTTTCGTGGCAGAGCCGGCGCGGCAGGAACAGTCGCGGTTCCTCCTTTCGCCGTCCGTGATGGTCGAAGAAGTTCCCTGTCACGGTACCGAAATGGTCGCCCGAGTCGGAACGCAAGTCATCCTGATGTGTGACATCCTGCCGCAACTCCGTCGGGCCGGCAATCGAATGATCGCCGAGCAGATGAAAAACATTCCTCCCGACCAGTTGGAGGCAATTCCCGAAGACGAGAAGGAAGATTTCGCTCGCCAAGTCATTACGTCGAATTACCAGCCGCTGCTCCAGGAGCAGATCATGTTGATGCTCGTACTCAACGATTTTCTCGCGTCGAAGAAAAAGGAGGAAATCGAATTTTTCGAAAAGAAAATGGGCGAGGATTTCGACCAAAACGACGTCCCGAAAATGATGAAAGAATTTGGCGTCAAAAACATGGGCGAGCTGAAGCAATACCTGAAACATGAACTCGGCAGTTCCTTGGAACGGGAGCGGATGCTCAACGTCCACGCGAAAATCGCCCAGCAATGGATGGCGTTCTCCGTCAAGGAAGCGGAAGGAGAATGTACCTACGACGAAATGTTGGAGTACTATACGAAAAATCACGCCGAGTTTGAAAAGAGCGCCAAAGTTCGGTGGAAGGAACTGGTCGCCTTGTTCGATAAACACGGCGGCGAGAAAAAAGCGTGGGAAAAGATGGCGTGGATGGGAAATCAAGTTGCCGGAGGAGCGTCGTTCGATCAGGTCGCCAAGGATAATTCCGACGGTTTCACGGCGTCGAAAGGCGGACTCTGGGACTGGACGCAGGCCGGCAGCCTGACCTCGGAGGAGATCGAAAAGGCGATTTTCACGTTGCCGCCGAACACGCTCAGTCCGATTATCAAGGGTCCCAAAGGGTTTCATATCGTGTTGGTCGTCGAACGGGAAGAGGCGAGCGTCATTCCGATGCTCGACGCCCAAGTCACGATCCGGGAAAAGATCAAGATGCAACGACGTCAACGTTATCAGGAAGAATTTTTCACCGATCTCAAACGAAAATATCCCGTCAAAATACTCCGCGAGACGATCGACTTCAAACCGACGCGCCGCGCCGCCACTGAAAGCGCCGTTCTGCCCGGAACGAGATTGGATTGAGAACGGAAAGCGATTGGGACGACGTTAACGAAATAATGTTTGTCAAACAACAGCCGGAAAGGAGGCGGTATTCCGCCGGATTGACGGTAGAATCGCGATGAATCGTCATTAGGCTTTCGCCAGAAAATAAACCGCCAACTTTTGAGTGAAAGGGTGAAAAAGTGAGAGAGTGAAAGGGAAAATGCAAGATACGTTTTATCAAGCGGTTACATCTCTCTCACTCTCTCACTCTTTCACCCTCTCACCTCTCCGTTTTCGGTATGAAACTTTCTGGCGACAGCCTTATGGCTGGTTGTCATAATGAATACTGGAATGATTTTCTTGTTTTTACCGTTCCAACCCCCAAGTTACGCGGAGTACCGCTCCACTTGGGGCTCTTTTTTGGTCGAAAACGAAAAAGGTAATTTCTTGCCGTTTCCGGTGTTCTCTTGAAACGATTGGGAGAATTGTTATACTGCCGATCATGCTGAATCGATTCTCCGCGACATTTTCCGCCGAAGTTGGGCGGATTTCCGACATGATTCATTTCATCGACGTCTGGAGCGAGAACGCCGCCGTATCGGACGACCTCCGCCAATCCCTGCGATTGATCGTCGACGAACTCGTATCCAACGTCTGCCGTCATGGTTATGGTTCGATGCCCCCGGACGGAACCATCACGTTGACGCTTTTTCAATCGGACGATACCATCACGCTCGAAATCCAGGACTTCGGCGTTCCGTTCAATCCGTTGGAACACGAGGAGCCGGATACGTCGCTTCCCTTGGAGGAACGCCCCATCGGCGGTCTCGGCATCCTTCTTGTTCGGCGTCTGTCCAAAGAACAGCTCTATCGACGCGACGCGGGAAAAAATATCCTGACCGTCGTTCTTGACAACCGGAACAGCCCGTAAAAACGGCGACCGTTCTCACCGATTTTCGATGATTTCGTTCGACTGGATTGCCGATTTTTACCATTCGAAGTATAATGATCTTCATCCTTTTTCGCGGCTCCAACGTATGCGGAATACCTGCCGGATACGATGTTTTCCGCGATCATCCGTCCTCCGTTTTGTCAACGATTCCCTCCTTCGCTTGAGTTGACTTCCGATGCACGACCTCACGCCCACCGCCCCCGCTTTGGAATTTCAGGAGTCCCTGCCGGAAATCTACACGTTGAAAGAACTTTGGCGGGAATTCGACGGCGGCGAAACGTGGGACGTCTTCGACCGTTCGAAAAAACGGAAGCTCGTCCTGAAACGGTACAAAGCGGAACTTTTCGGCGGCGAGTCCTCGGTCGAACGCCTGAAAGCGGACGTCGTCGCATGGGAGTCCCTGCGGAGTCGGGAAACGCCGTTGCTCGGCGTCGTCGCCCTTGGTCGGGACGCCAACTGGGTTTGGATGCTGCGTGAGACTTGCGGCGTTCTCCGAAGCCTTTGGGACACCGCGACGCCGTCGAAACCGATCAAGGAAGGATTCGCGGTCAAACGATTCGGTTCGCTTTGTTTGCTCCTTGAGTCGCTGCATCGAAACGGTTTCGTTCACGGAAATCTCAAGCCGAAGAACATCTTTTTCGGGGCCAACGAAGTTGCCTTGGCGGATGCCGATCTCGGACGTTTTCGGGATCCGTTTTACGGCGGCGAAGAATTCGATTTCGACCGTTTGGCGTCGACGGAATACCTCGCGCCGGAACAACGACTTGCCGGACGTTCGGAACCCTTGGGACCGGCAACGGATATCTGGGCGATTGCCGCCTGCCTGGCCTACGCCGTTACGGGAGCTTCGCCGAAAGAATTCGACGAATCCCGAGTCTCGGAACCGCTTCGTATCCTGCTGCAAAAAGGAAAAGCCGAAAATCCGGCGGACCGTTTCGCTTCGATGGACGAGCTCCGAACGGGCTTGGAACGGATCGTCGATCTTGTTCGTCCGCCGATCCCAACGGTTTCTGTCCCGGAAACGCCGGCCCCGGCCGCTCCGGCAACGGCTCAAGAAGGTCCGGCTGCCGCCGCCCCGCCGACTGCGTCGGCGCCGCCGCTGCCGGAAATTAAATGTCCGCAATGCAGCCAACCGATCTCCGTTTCAGCCCGGGCCTGCGTCCAATGCGGTCGAACTTATATGGAGCCCTGTTTGAGCTGCCAGTCGGCCAATCCGTTTTGGCTCCGACAATGTCGCGGCTGCGGCGCCGACCTGTTGGCCCTGAAACAGCAGATGCTCGCCAATCTGAACGCTCAAAAACAGCAAGTCTTGAAGCTCCGGGAACAATACGGACACGACAAAACGCTGCCGATCCTGAAGCAGATGTCGATGGTCAATCATCCGTTGTTCGCGACGTTTCGTGATTGGGCCAAAAACATGACGCTCGTCGTTCAGAAAGAACGTCGGGACATCAAGGTTTATACCGACAATGTTCGTGGTCAGGCAAAAGCCGCGTTCGAGGCGCAAAAATATGACAAGGCGCAACAAATTCTCGAACAGGTTCCCCGGCCGTTGCTCGACGAAGATCTTCGCAATCTTTACGTTGAAGCCGGTGAATGCCTGACCGAAGTCGATTCGTTGATCCGGGAAATTCGAAACGCGATTTCGACGAAACAGTACAATACGCTGCTTTCCTGCGTCCAACGTTACCTCGAACTCAAAGCCAACGACCCGGAAGCGAAGAGCTTGCAGGAACGGATCGAAAAGCTGACGACGTTTACCGCTCCGAACGGCATGAAACTGCGGCGGATTCCGAACGGTCGCTTTTACATGGGCTCGCACGATTCCGACGAGTTTCTCCGTAACAACGAGCATCCGCAACATCGGGTTCAGATTCCGAAGTCGCTTTTCATCGGCGTCTATCCGGTCACGCAGGAAGAATTTCACCGGGTCATGGAATTCAATCCGAGCGTTTCGACGGACAATCCCCGGAGTCCGGTCGACAGCGTTTCGTGGTTTTCGTCCGCCGAATTCTGCAATCGAATGAGCGACGAAGAAGGACTTCCCCGATTCTATGACCTGAAAAACTTGAAAAAACGCGCCAGCGGCGTGATCGAAAAGGCCGACGTTACCATTCTCGGCGGCGACGGTTATCGTCTGCCGACGGAAGCCGAATGGGAGTACTGCTGCCGTGCCGGCAGCATCACGCCCTGGTGTTTCGGCGATCAGGTTCTCGACGTCGGACAATACGCCTGGTTCTTCGACAATTCGTCCGGCGAGACGCATCCGGTCGGCGAAAAGAAGCCGAACTCCTGGGGCCTGTTCGACATGCACGGCAACCTGATGGAATGGTGTAACGACTGGTTCGGCGAGTTCTATTACCAACAATGTACCGAGGAAGAGGAACAGCCGCAGGGGCCGGAGAACGGCATGTCGAAGGTCCTGCGCGGCGGAGCCTGGCAGTTCGGTGCCGAAGCGACCCGTAGCGCCTACCGAAACAGCAGCAATCCGGAGGCGACGTCCAGCGTCATCGGATTCCGAGTCTGCCGGAACACCGTCGACGATGTTATGTAGGAGAGGGATTAGGGGGCAGGGGGCAGGGATTAGGGACCAGTAAATCGGTTCGCGGTATGAACATTATTTCCCTAGTACAAAGTTAACGAATTGATAATCGTGGAAGCGGAAAAAACATCGTCATCCCCGCGAAGGCGGGGACCCAGAGAACAGATTTTAATTAGCTTTTGCACACGTTATACTATTCGCAGTCAATAAATTGGACTTTCCAATACTTTTCAAATCGGTTAAAATGTCCTTGTCGGTTTTGTAACATCACTTTTCGACAGGGACGTCGCCATGCTTCGCCGAGATTATTCCGAAGAAGAAAAACAAAC
>JAVBQW010000048.1:0-8868 GCA_031548665.1 Thermoguttaceae bacterium | reverse complement strand
TTCGTAAAAACGGTTGTACAGGCATTTCTTCTTGACGAACTTCCAGTAACGCTCGATCAGATTCAGATTCGGCGAATAGCTGGGAAGAAAGACCAACTCGATGCCAAGTTCCCGAGCTAATTCCTGAACGAGAAAGCAGCGTTGATAAGCCGCATTGTCAACAACAATCTTGATCTTTCGGCCGGGATGAAGAAGACCGATCTCCCAAAGAAGGTCGCAAACGCTCGACGAATTGATGTAACTCGTATTCGTCACACAAACCATCGCAAGCGAAATCGGATCGAACGCCCCGAGCACGTTGTACCGCTTGCGACCACTCGGCGTGCGAACGAAAATCCGCGTCTTGCTCCAAAGATAACAGAGAAAAGAACCCATCACCCGTGTTTGTTCATGAGCGAGCATCCATGTAATACAACACGCAGTCGCCACGCTTTGCCTCTGCGATTACAGGCTCCATCGTATTTTCAAGAAATTCCCGTTGCGCAACAGGATCGGCTTTCGCCGGGATGCTTCCCGTTTTCAGACAGCGCCCGTGAAATCTTTCGGCTTTTTTTTGAGAAATTTGCGCACCTGGGTCGGACTTCGTTTGATGCCGGTCAATTCCGCGATTTTCGCACCGGCTTCAGCGGAACTGCGTGGAGGATTTTTCGCCAATTCGTCCTTGATCAATCCGCTGAAACCTTCCAGTTCGCTTGTCGGCACATGTTTGTCGTAACGATAGATTCCGTCGAGGCCGTGTTTTTCGTACGTGTGCAGACAAACCTGGGCGGTCTTCCGGTCGAGGCCGAACAGTTCCGCGATTCTCGTTGCGTTTTCACCTTTCGCATGAAGAGCCAGGATGTGCATGCGAACCATGATATGCGGTTGAGGATGATAAAATCGTTCACGGTTGATGATCGCAAGGTCCTCTTGAGAAACCTCGATTCGAATCATCACTTCCTCCGTGAAGGCGTGGAACAGGAAAACGAGAAGTATAGCAGATTTGACAATTTAAGAAAAGACCATTTTCTGACCGTTTTAGGTATAGATACAGACAAACCGGGGTTCGGTACTCCCACTTTTGTTCATGGAAAGCTGTTATTAAAATCTCGCATTTTATCCAAATTTCCAATCTTCTCATTTGTCGAAGTGTCCATTTCGGGCGGCGGCGGATGAAAAATTCTTGTCGAAGCCAGTCGCCATGCGTCTTACGCCGCCCCTCGGGAACGTCCATTTTTTCTCGGAAACCGACGCCGGTCCTCCGGCGGCGTTCGCTTTTCTCTGGCAAAAACCGCCGCCGGAATCCTCTTGTTCCAACCGGTGACGTCTGATTAACGACGTCTGAATTCATCTTTGAACCACGCCATCGAGATTCGGTGACGGGGCCGTTTCGCTTTGCGCGCATTCGGAACCACGGACGGCACAAATTTTCGCAGGGATGCCGTTTCAAATATGAATCAATAAACGCACATCTATTTCCATGATCGATATTGTCAAATACGGCACTTCCCTTCTGAATATCATGTTCCCGGCTCCTCGAATCGTTCGTTACGGCAACATTGAGGAACGGTCCAGCAAAAAACAATGGCTTCTTCTTCACCGTCTGTTTCTCTCGGCGGACCGGACCCTCAGCGTCGGCGAGGCGAGCGAACCGGCCCTCGGTCTGGATGCGATTTGGTCGCCGGATAAAAAATTGCGGATCGACAACATGAGGAACACGGCGAGCAAGCTCAATCAGTTGTTACGAAAAATAGGTATTCCTTACAAGGTACGGTTTCACAAGGAAGGCCGATGTTTCGAATTGGTCTGTTTACTGGAAACGGAACCGACGCCGGTCAACCTCGTTCTCGACAAGGAGACCGTCGATTTCCTACTGTCGCTCAACACGAACAACCGCCGTCTCAGTCAATCGGCCGTCGAAGCGTTCCTCCGCAGTTACGATAATATCGGCTGGAAGAGCAGCGAAACACTTTGTGTTACAAACGAATCGAAACTCGGCAACGGCCAACACCGCCTGACCGGTCTCGAACAACGGAACTACCCGGCGGGCTGCTGCACGACCGTCGTGTTCGGCGTCGACAAAGAATCGCTTCTCGTCGTCGACCAACACAGCAAACGCAGCGCGACGGCGGCGATCAAGATCGCGGCGGGAGGGAATTACAATACGAATATTCTCGCGGCGATTCGGCACGATATTCTCTGCAAGCCGGAATCGATGTCCATCGGTTCGGCGACCGTGCAGCCGTCGGAGTTGATCGAACAACCCGGTTCATGAACCGCTGGTTTCAGAGGAACGTTTGCTCGAAATCGCCCGGCAATCCGCCCTGAAATATTATCGCGACGACAATCACGAATTCAAGAAACTGGTTCAGGACGTCGTTCTCGGCATTCTGGAACGTCGACATGAATTCGATCCGTCCCTGGGTACTGCGGATCGGTTCATCGTTTCCGTTGCGCGACAGAAAGCCCGGAATCGGATCGCGGAACGCCGCAATGAACGTGAAACCGTTTATCGTAACCATTGAGCCGCGATTCCGTATCGCATGCACCACCGCGAAGCGGGCGAAGCCGACGAACACGGGCGGTTGCCGTTCACCGACATTTCTCTTTGCATGAAACGACTCGAATCGATTTTGAGTCAGGAACTCCTCGAAATGCTGCAAAACGAGGAACATGATTATCGAACCGTCGTCGTCGACAGCGTCGATTGGCGGGAACGCTCGGCGGTTTTGTTGCTTCAACCGACAATTTGTCACACTCCGGTGATTGTTGGATCACTGATGATGCCGTCGCCGCCGAGTTCAGTCGCGTTCAAGGCGACGCGATTCTGTCAGGCGAAGCGAAACCCTGGATCGGCGGCAACGCCCGTATAACGCATTGGCAGAACGGATTCGCCGTCGTCCATCACAGCAACAAGTTTTTCAGCGTTGAACTCGTTGCGATCATCAAGAATCAATTCGCGTTTCGAGGTCGAACTTTCGGCACCCCCAAGGCAACGCCGTCCTGTATCGTCGAAGATTTGACATGAAACCATCCTATCCCCTATCTGCCGCCCGATCCGGAAACCGGCAAAGTCGGCAACCTATCGCACGAAAATCCGAGTCCGCGCATCGTTCCGATGACCGACGAGGCCGTTTGCGTCCTGAACGCCCTTGGCGAACATGCCGACCTGTCCTATTCGCAGACTCAAGACCCGATTGAACAGGTCCTTTGGACGCGCGTCCACGAAATCGCCAACAAACTCGCCTTGGTCTACGCTTGCAGCGCTGACCATGAGAATCCGGTGATCGACGGCCCGGCAGCACGTTGGGCGTCGGAGTTTACCGATTGGATCGTCCGCCAAATGATGAAACTCGTCCAACGCAACGTCGCCGATTCACCGTTCGCCAAACTCGCTCTTCGAGCCGAAGCGATTATGCGGAGAAAAGGCGGTGTCGTCACCCGAAGCGAATTGTCGCATTCCCTTCAAATCAGGCCACGCGAGTTGGATGAAATCATCCAGAAAATGATCGGCGAAGAGATGATCGAAATCGGGACGAGGGACGGAACCGGAGGACGAAACGCCGTCGTCTATCGGTTGATCAAGTAAAACTTCTTAGCAGTAGGTCAACTGCTAAGAACTGCTAAGAAGGCCGCAATCAGCCGATTTTTTTCCGAAAAAAGGACAATTGAGGTCGTTCTTATCACTTCTTGCCAGTAGGCCAACTGCTAAGAAGTACCCCGGTATTTCTAGGCTCAAACGGCTTTTTATCAGTAAATATATATATTGTATCTCTCCTTAATATTTCTCTCTCTTTCGCGTATGTAAGGGGGTACTGATAAGAAGAAGTCATTTTATCATTTTTCACAGAAAGGAAATTTATGGTCAATTGTGGAAATTGCCGCTGGTACGAACCTTCCCGTGTTTCTCTGGGCCATTGCCGAAAAAATCCGCCGACGATCATCACTTGGCCGGACGGGGAATCCTACAGCGACTTCCCTGAAGTCGCCCCGGAAGATTGGTGCGGCCAGTGGGAAGCGAACGAGGCTACTTTCCGTTCCCGTTATTCAAAATCCAAACCAAAAACGAGCTGAATGATGGAAACGAACATTCTCGAATATTACGGCTTTTTGACCCGCGAGGAATATGAAACCCATTGCTTCGAAATCGTTCCGGAGCAAGATGGTCGAAGTCAACCGGCGGTTCGAAGCGTGGGCGTTCGGAATCGTTATCCGAAATCCTTGTCCGAAGCGAAAGAGGAACTGAGAAAACGCGGCCTCGACCCCGGCGACGAGGAATATGGGCTGGTCAGAGTCATTGAGTCCGGCGACGTCGCTCCCGCCGGAAATCGGTGGAAAAAGATCGACATCGACCTTGCCGTCATCGAACTCGCCGAACTCGACTGTATCGCACCGTGGGTTCACGCTTGCCGGTGCTTCCATATCAGGCCGGTCGAGTATGTCAAGATTTTTCGTGCCGCCGTCGAGGAAAACCTTAAGCGGCTTGGCTCATTGGCCGCCGAGCCTTTGCTGTACCGATACGAATTCCGCTTCGGAGACGACCATTCGAAACCGGGAACGTTGGCGATTGTCTTGCGCGACGATTGGAAGCGACTGGCGATCAACGAGAAATGCCGTTTTTGATTGAACGAAAGACTTTATTCCAGACCGGCGATTTCGTCGGACGAAAGACCGGTCATCTCGACAATATCATCCGTCGGATATCTCTTCCGTTTCATGTTGCGAGCGATTTCGGTAGCTTTTCTCGATTCCCCCTCATCTTGGGCGGCATCCATTCCGATCTGGTAGTCCTCCAGAAAACGTTGACGCTGACGAACTTTTTCCCGCATCTCCTCGTTCGACGTGAAACGCTGGAATTCCCGGTACGCTTGCTGAACTAAGACGTCGTTTTCTACTAACTGTGACATTTTATCCTCCGGTAACGTGTCGCCGAAAGCGAAAAAATTCATCCAATGCTGTAATTCACGATCCAACCGGTCAAGCCCTTCCATCTGCCGTTTCAGCATGTCGCCCAAACGCAGAAAGTGCATCTGGAAATGGTCTGACAATAACACCGCCGGGTTTTCACGCGACCTCGCTTCAAACACCGTATGTAGGTTTTGCAGTTCCGGGAAGATCGGAAAGCCCGTCAGGACCACGCTCTTGACCGGAACCAGTTTCGAATACTTCTCTCCGATACGGAGCAGGCTCGAATAGGTGTCGGCCCAATACAACAGCGACCGATTACGGAACCCCGTATGCTCCGCCGTTTGAACTTCGATGTTGTATTGTCGATTGGCCTCGTCCTTGACCCGCACATCGAGAACGAGCCTTTTGTCGACCGCGAATTCCTTGATGTTAAAGGGATTCTGTACCGTCGCTTCCGAAATCGTCGCCACGCCGAAATCCCGCAGGACACCATTGAGGAAACCGCGCAGGAGCGGTTCGTTCTTCGGTGCCGACCACAGAACGGCGGTGAAAACATCGGACGTCGGTTTGATGATCAGGTCATCGCCTTTTGGGGCTTGTTGCTCGCTCATCTCCCCATTCTATCTCGTCGGGACATATTTTTCAAGCGGAAAAACCTTCGTGCGATTGTTGATTGATAAACGACTCGAAAGCGGCGCGAGTATTGTTGTACGATAAGCCGAAATAAAATATCGCACACGTTCGCGCGTGACGCGAAGCAAATCTTTCTGCGTACATCATCCCGACGAGCGTTTTGCCGCCCCACACGGCGCAAATGTCGCGATATGGAGGCGTTTTTGGTTCCTTCCAGGCGATTTTTGATCAAAAATGCCAAAGGGATCGCCGCACGGTGTTAGACACAGTTTGTTTTTAACAGCACACCGCATATTCCATTGGTACGATTGGACTTACGACGCCGCCGTGCGGTCGCCGTGCGGCTGAGCCACTATGGGACAGTTTTTGCCCAATTTAACACAGACAAAGAGTTATGTTGGTCTTTTCACTTTGGATTACCTCTGCACCCGCTTCGACATCGCCCAGCCTTGGGTCGAAGCACTGAGCGAAACCGGAGCCAGAGTGAAAAACCCGATCTTTTGGATCAAGGACAACCAACCGCTGGGCGATCTCGCCGGGGACAGGGGCAACGCCGGGGAAATTATTTTGTTCGCCCACCTCGGTCGCCACCTTCTGCGCGGCAAACGGGTCGCAAACGCTTGGTCGATAGCCCACGCCAGCCCAACCCTGCACCCCACCACAAAACCCATCGAACTTGTTCGTCGCTGTATTTTGGCCAGTTCCGACCCCACCCTTTGGGGCGGCTTTCCCCGACTCGCCGACACGGGCCAACGTCCGTGCCGACGGGCGATTTTACCCTTTTCAACCCTTCGAATGCCTCATGAAAGAAAAAACGAACGAAAAAAATATGATCTCCGTCGAACTGCGGGACATCGACTCGATCCGGCCTTATGAAAAAAATCCCCGGCTCAACGAAAAAGCGGTCGATCCGGTCGCGGCCAGCATCCGGGAATTCGGTTTCCGGCAGCCGATCGTCGTCGACGGTGACGGCGTGATCATTGCCGGACATACGAGATTCCTTGCCGCGAAAAAGCTCGCGCTTGCCAAGGTTCCCGTTCACGTCGCCGTTGATCTTTCGCCGGAACAGGTCCGAGCCTATCGCCTGGCCGACAACAAGACCGGCGAAATCGCCGATTGGGACCTCGAAATCCTTCCCATTGAACTTGCCGAACTGAAAGATACCGAGTTCGACATGTCCGTTCTTGGTTTTGCCGAAAAGGAGTTGACCCAACTCTTGAACATTTCGACCGGAATTTCGCAAGGGCTGACCGACGCCGATTCCGTTCCCGAACCGCCGGATGATCCCGTCACCCAGAAAGGCGACATCTGGATTCTCGGCAACCACCGGCTCATGTGCGGCGACAGCGCGAAACCGGAGGACGTCGATCGGCTTCTTGACGGAAATATCGTACATTTAGTCAATTGTGACCCTCCGTATAACGTTTGCGTGGAAAGTCGTAGCAATAATGCAATCGCGGCGGGGTTGTCGTCCTTCACCGCAACGCACCATCAACAATTCGATGCGGCACGAAAAAAATTAAATGACTCTGGCCGACCGCACGAAGTGCCGGGAGGCAACTGCGGTGAAGCGGCTCGCTTCCCGACGACGAAAAAAATGCGTCCGAAGGATCGTCCGTTGGCAAACGATTTCGTTTCCGACGAGGAATTCGACCGGTTGCTCGACGCCTGGTTCGGCAACATGGCTCGCGTTTTGGAGCCGGGTCGCAGTTTTTACATCTGGGGCGGCTTCACCAATTGCGGCAATTATCCGCCGTTCCTGAAAAAGCACAAACTCTATTTTAGCCAGGCGATCATTTGGGTAAGGGGCATCCCGTTTTGACTCGGAAAGATTTCATGACGGGACACGAATGGTGTTTTTACGGTTGGAAGGAAGGCGCCGCTCACAAATTCTTCGGCCCGAACAACGCGACCGATGTGTGGGATGTCAAAAAAATCAACCATACCCAGATGGTGCATCTCACGCAAAAGCCGAACGAATTGGCGATCCGTGCGATTCAGTATTCGTCGAAACCGGGCGAAAACGTACTGGAATTGTTCGGCGGCTCCGGCTGGACGCTGATTTCCTGCGAACAAACGGACCGAAAATGCTTCGCAATGGAAATCGATCAACTTTATTGCGACGTTATTGTCAACCGTTGGCAGGAGTTCACCGGCAAAAAAGCGGAACGCGTGTCAGTGGAAGGAGGCGATCATGAATCTTGAAGCAAATGAGCCGAAGCTCTTGTATCTGGCCTGTCCGTTCACACATTCGTCACCGGAAATCCAGGAATATCGCTACCGATTATCCTGCCGGGTCGCGGCAAAGCTCATGCGCTGTGGTATCACGGTTTTCAATCCTCTTTCGCACAGTGTCCCGATCTGCGAATTTATCGGCGACATCAAGGATCAGCATTCGTTTTGGATGGCGGTCGACCTCCCGATCCTTCGGCGTTCGGACGAGATTCTCGTACTTGGTCTGCCAGGCTGGACGGAAAGCCGGGGCGTTCGGTCGGAGATGTTCGAAGCGCTCGCACACGCCAAACCCGTGACGCAAATCGAGGAAGCGGACATCGAATTGCTTCCGCGCATTCCGAAAACGGCACGGAAATATCTCACGTCGGACATTTTCAAGGAGGTGGAAAATGGCTGACAAACTCAACCCGACCGCGTTGACGCCGGACAACCTCGCCAAACTTCTCTCCGCCTCGGTCAAACGTGTCATCACGCCGGAACAGGTTTTGGAAATCGCCGAGGCGGGAGAACTGTTCGCCGCCGATGGCACGATCAATCTTATTCGTTACACCGCCTTTTTGATTCAGGAAAACGCCCATGCCGAGTAACCCCCTCAAGATGAAGCCGACCGAACTGATCCGGCTCGTGAACCGCGCAGGTTTCGGCCCGGTGCTGACGGAGAGCCGCCTCAAGGCCCACCGGCTGCGCGACGTCAACACCGCCGATGGCAAAGCCGTCGATCTTCTCAAGTACGCCGCCCGACTCTCACAGGACTTTTTTCGTAACGACGACGGACCGCTCGATTACCAGGAGCGGAAGCGTCGGCAGGCGGAGAAGAACGCCGAGTTGGTCCGAACGGCGCAGGACATCGGCAAAAGTCCCGACGTCGCCGATCCGAAGCGAAAGAAAGCGGCTCTTGAATCGTTCAAGACCTTTTGTGAAACGTATTTTAGCGAAGTCTTTTATCTGCCGTGGTCGCCGGACCATCTTCGCGTCATCAAAAAAATCGAGCGGGCCGTGCCTCGCGGCGGTTTGTTCGCTATGGCGATGCCCAGAGGATCAGGTAAAACTGTATTGTGTCAAACCGCCGTCACCTGGGCCGCATTGATCGGCGCGGCGCCGTTCGTCTGTCTG
>JAVBQW010000245.1:0-9708 GCA_031548665.1 Thermoguttaceae bacterium | reverse complement strand
GTACGCCAACGCCTTCCTCGGCTACGGACATCAGGATTACAAATATCGCCGTTACGCCGCCGGGCAACAGAAGACGAAGTACGACGGCGACTCGATGTATGCAAGCGTCGAATTCTTCCGTCCGATGAAATTGCGCAACGGATTGACGCTATTCCCGTTGTTCGCGGTCGACTTCCAAAAAGCGTGGATCGACGGATTCACGGAAGCGGCGCCGAACTCGCTGCTTTCCGTCGCGAAAAACGACCTCGATCAGACGGTGTTGCGTTTCGGCCTGAACTCGAAATATGTAACGAGTGATCGTTTCAATTTACGCACGAGATTGCAGTACGGCGTACAGATCGGCGGCGACACGCAGGGCAAAGCCTTGACCACGCTCGTCGTCAACCCCGGCGAAAGCCGAATGCTGACGGGCGTCAATCTCGGCCGCAACACGTTCAACGTCGGCTTCGGCGGCGACTGGTACGTCGACGCGAAAAAGCGAACTCGATTGTTCGCCGACTACGATTTCGACCTCGGCGAAAACGCCGCCGCCCATACCGGACAGCTCGGGTTCGTCACGAACTGGTAAACGTGGGTGTAATCAATGGCTCTTCGGCTGTGGTATGACGGTCAAATTCTGAGTTCCTGCACAAATGTTTCATGCCCGGCGCGAAGGACCTCCGAAGTTACTCGTACTGGTAATGGACAGAGCTCGCTTCTCGGTTTGTTGAGCGACATAATCCTATCTTCTTTCAATCAGGTCATTTGCCAATAAAACCGCCGCAAGCGACAAATATGCCGGATTTGACGATAATATGGGTTGTTTCTGCCGAGAATGAGTTTTTGGTGATTTTTTCCGAGGAATACTATCCCCATACTTTGACATACCAAGCAAAACGATCTACATTGAATTGCACACTTGTTCAATATTAACATTGCGGTAAATTCGAACTAAATGTTAACCGCTATACACCTGTTCAATATTGTCGGCAAAACAGCAGCATAAATTTCTCGCCTCGCCCTGTTCGACTCCTCGATTCTTTTTCCCCTGGTACACCCCATGAAACTCTCCAACTTAAAAATTTCGTTCCAGTTGGTCTTGATCCTTTCAACCGTTACCATTCTCATCGTCATCGCGTTTTTCGCCATGATCGTTCTCAGCCAGAACGCAATGGTTCGAACGTCCATCAAGGGAATGGACGAGATGAAAACCGTCATTGAAAAGTCAGGGGAAGAGCTTTCGGGAAATCTCAAGCAAAAAGTGTCCGGCATCAACGAAAACGTCACGAAAACGGTCGAAACGTTGAGCAAGGAAAACATGGAAAGGCTCGCCAAGCAAATCGCGGCGGAAGTCGATCAAGGGATCGAAGAAGCCTTCGGCCAAGCCAGGGCCTTTGTCAATTTTCTCAAAGTCTACATGGCTAAAACGCCCGTCGACCAACGGGACCGCCAGTTCGTTTTGGACAATTTGGCTCTTATCAATCAATCGTATCCCGATTTCGTCGGCGTCTGGGTCGGTTTCGAACCGGACGAGTTCGACGCGAAGGACGCCGCATTCACCGACAAGAAATATTTGGATTTGGGCTGCGATGCCCAAGGTCGGTTCATTCCCTGGTCCGTCACGAAGAACAACAAAATCGAATTTTCGCCGCTGGAAGATCCGGAAACGACGGAGTATTACTCGGAAGCCAAGAAAACGAAAAAGGAATTCGTGACATCTCCTTACGTATACAACGGGATGATTATGATTTCCGTCGCGGTTCCGATCGAAATCGACGGCAAGTTCATCGGCGTCGCCGGCGTCGATTTGAGTACGGTACTCGTGGAAAAAATTCTCAGCCCGCACCATCCTTTCGAGACCGGTTTCGCCTATCTCGTGGACGGCGCAGGATTGATCGTCTGGCATGAAAACAAGGAACTGGTCAGGAAGTCGCTCGACAGTCTCGGGCAGAAGGAATTTTTCGAGGCGATTCAAAGTAAGAAATCCCTGCAGGACGTCGTCAAGGACGCCGTGAGCGGCAAAGAAATGTTTCAGACGCTGGCGCCGATCGAATTGGGGAAATGTCCAAAACCGTGGGGGGCGATCGTCAGCGCCGGATACGACGACGTCATGAAAGATCAACGGGAAACGAATGGCATGTTGACGGCGTTGGAAAAAAACGCCGGGGAACAAATCACAAATCTGGTCGGGAAAGCGGAAGAGGCGAATACCGCTTCGCAAAAGACACTCAACGTGGAAGCCTTGAAGTCGCGATCGACGGCAATCGTCGTTTCGCTGTTGATTATTCTTGTTTCGATCATCGCCGCCGTGTTTGTCGGTCGTTCCTTTGCTTCGCCGATTACACGGAGTGTCGCGATTTTGCGTCGGATAGCGGAACAGGGCGAAATTTCCGTAACGGTTCCCAAAGAGATTGAATCGCGCGGCGATGAAATCGGCGATCTCGGCCGCGGGACCTCGATGATACTCGCCGACTATCGTGCTGTGACTAAAGCGGCGGAAATTTTCGGCAGCGGCGACTGGACCGCCAACGTTGTTCCGAAAAGCGAACGGGATGAAATGACAATTGCCGTCAAAAATCTGGCCGCGTCGGTCAATGCGGCGTTGAGCGAAGTCGGTATCACCGTCAAGCAGGTCGCGACCGGTTCGAACGAAATATCGACCGCTTCGCAAGCTTTGTCCGGCGGAGCGCAAGAGTCGGCGGCGAGTCTCGAAGAAATCACGGCGTCGATGAGTGAAATCAGCAGCCAGACGCAAAAGAACGCGCAAAACGCGGGGACCGCCCGCGATCTCGCGCAGAAGGCGACTCATGTAGCCACCGAAGGACAGGAAGCGATGAAGGCGATGAACGAGTCGATGCTGCGAATCACGAAAAACTCCGAGGAAGTGCAGCGGGTCATCAAGGTGATCGACGACATCGCGTTCCAGACGAATCTGCTCGCCCTCAACGCTGCCGTGGAAGCAGCTCGTGCCGGTCAGCATGGAAAAGGATTTGCCGTCGTCGCCGAGGAAGTCCGAAACCTTGCCGCCCGAAGTGCCAAAGCCGCCCGGGAAACCGCCGACCTGATCGCGACCAGCGGCAAGGAAATCGAAAAGGGAGGTGAAGTCGCCGATCATACCTCGAATGTCTTGAACACGATCGTCGAACAAATCAAGCAGACGACCGACCTCGTCGCGGGAATCGCCGTTGCGAGCAACGAACAAGCTCAGGGGGTCGGGCAGGTGACCATCGGTCTGCAACAGATCGACGCGGTGACACAACAAAACACGGCCAGTGCCGAGGAATCGGCCAGTGCGGCGAACGAAATGTCCGCAATGGCGTCGAACCTGCAAAAACTCGTCGCCCAATTCAAATTGCGTGTGTAATTTGCCGTTGTATCCATCTGGCAAAGAAATGGCGATTCCGTTTTCAATAGGCTCGCACCGAATGGAAACCGGCGAGAACACTCGTAAAAAACGGATCGGTTTCCAACCGACCGATTCATCATCATCGGCGAACGCCGAGCATGAAGAACGTGTTGTCGGTGACTATTTTCAAAATCGTCTCCAATTCATCCGAGGACAAGACATCCACCGAAACCGATCGCTTCAACATCTCTTTTTGCAGACGGAAACCGGCGATATGACCGAAAACCGAGACCGCCTGGAAATACGCGGTTTTCTCGTCGTCGTTTCCCGTGACGGCCTTGATGACCTTCACCCACAGGCCGTAGTAATGTTTGACATGATCGGTATAAAACACCTCGTAATGAATGGAAGGGTAAACATATTCATAAAGAATGATTCGACCTTTCCAATCCTGCCCGGGGAGATCGCGGCACAATCCGATCACTTTGAGCCGTATCAATTCGCGGAGGATTTCGATCGCCTCTTTCCGTTTCAATTTTTCCTTCGATTCGATACGGGCGAAGACCTCCTGAAATCGCCGCGAGTAAATCGCATAGATTC
This sequence comes from Thermoguttaceae bacterium, assembly GCA_031548665.1. Taxonomy (GTDB): domain Bacteria; phylum Planctomycetota; class Planctomycetia; order Pirellulales; family Thermoguttaceae; genus WRKP01. The sequence continues at coordinate 5,783 of JAVBQW010000245.1, read as the reverse complement.
GATCCAGGACGTGTCGATAGATCGTTTCCTTGTTTTGAAAGTGATAGACGAGCAGCGACAACGTGACTCCCGCCTCTTTTGCGATCATACGCATGGTCGCCATGTCGACGGAGTATTTAGAGAAGACCCGTATGGCTCCTTCAATAATTTTTTCCTTTGTCTCGGAAGGTTCGGGCTCGGTGGGCGAAAGTGAACGTGTTCTCATAAATCAGACTCGATAATTGGTGGTGGACGGACTCATCTATTGTCCATCATCTACCGATAATGTCAAGCTGAACGGAGAGAATCCTCAGGCGGTCAAGCCGTATGAAACTCAAAATGCGAAACCAACAGTCGGAGGCGTTCGGATTGTTCGTGCGTTTGGTTCGCCATTGAAGCGGTTTCTCAAGCGATCGCGGCGTTTTGCCGTGTCACGCTTCGATCCGGCGAAGTCCTTCGGAGACCCGCCACACAGGAACCTTGCGCTGACCTGTATTATGTCCCGTCATAGACCGTTATGCAGAAAAACTAAACAAACGTACAATGAAATGTAGAAAACTCCGTCGAATTTGTCAAAAAACACCATAGAAATTTGAAGCAATTACCTCAAAAAAGTTTTTCGGAGAAAAACCGGCATAATCACTATTTTCGTCATACGTCATAATTCGCTTTTTACTTGACATCAATTGAGTCCGACCGGTTATTTCCGGCCGTTTTCGAACCACTCCTCGATGATCTTGATGACGGATTGGGAATGGATCGGTTTGCTGCAATAGGCGTCCATTCCGGCGTCAATGCATTTTTGAATATCTTCTTTCGTCGCGTTGGCTGTCAAGGCGATGATCGGCATCCGCTTCCGGCCTTGTTCCCGTTCCCATTTTCGGATCAAATCCGTTGCTTCGTAGCCGTCCATCTCCGGCATTTGGCAGTCCATCAGAACGGCGTCGTAGTGTTTGTCGCGAACCGCCGCACACGCTTCGTGTCCGTTGTTGGCGATATCGCACGTAAACCCGGTTTCCACCAAAAGATTCCTCGCGACGATCTGATTGACCCGATTGTCCTCGACGACGAGAACGTGAATTTTTCCGGCGAAAACCGATTGCGGTCGGTTTCCTGACGGAACGGCGTCCATCGGCCCGCTGTTTTTGCGGTAGCGTCTTCCGAATGTCGAAGGATTCGGATTCCGATCATCGGCCCCGATGTTCTTTCGTTGATCCGCCGTGTAAATACCGTTGATGACTGCATCGAACAACGCGGATGACGAAACCGGCTTTCTCATCGATTCCGCCCCGACGACGTTCAGGAATTTCTCGTCGACGTTTTCGGAGAGCGCACGGAGCAGAATCGTGTGCGGTAACCGCACATCATCCTTGCCTTCCTTTTCGGACAAACGTCGTATCAGTTCGATTCCCGTTTCGTCCCCCAAGGTACCGTCGAGGATGAGCACGTCGAACGCTTCGCCTTGCCATTGTTTTTCCCGCAATCGTTGGACCGCATCCTGACCGGAAACACAGGTCGTGCAATTCATTTCCCAACATTGCAATTGGAATTGAATCGCGTTCCGTTGGAATTCGTTGTCGCCGACGATCAACACCGTTCGGTTTTTGACGCGGTATTGACTTCCAATTCCACGATTGATAAAGGCGGTGCAATAATGTCCGTCCACATTGGGACAAGTCCGATCCCGAGCTTTCAGGCATTCCTCATGGTCTTCGACCAAGCAGCGGATCACGTCAGGATCGCATTCGAACGGGACCGTGAACCAGAATGTGGAGCCCTTTCCTTCCTCACTTTCGACGCCGATTTCACCCCCCATGAGTTGGACGAGCTTCATGGAAATCGCCAATCCGAGTCCAGTTCCGCCGTAGGTGCGCGACGTCGAAGCGTCGGCTTGGGAAAACGCTTTGAACAAACGGTCGATTTTACTTTGGGGAATACCGATTCCCGTATCGATCACGAGGAATCGAAGGGTCAAGTCCGACTCACGCACCGAATCGACGAGTACATCGACCCGAACACCGCCACGATCGGTGAATTTGACGGAATTGCCGATCAGATTCAACAGAATTTGGCGGATACGCCCTGCATCGCCCCGGACGATTCGAGGAATTTCCCGACAGAACGAAACGGCGAGTTCGAGATCCTTCGACGAGGCACGGGAAGCGAGGATTCCGAGCACCGATTCGACCGTTGCGCCGAGATCAAACGCCTCCGAATCGATGTCCAGTTTTCCCGCCTCGATCTTTGAAAAGTCGAGAATGTCGTTGATCAGGAACAAAAGCGACATTCCGGAAGCGTTGATCAATTGTGCGTATTCGTTTTGCTTATCGTTCAATTCCGTTCGGATCAGCAGGTCGGACAATCCGATCACGCCGTTGAGCGGCGTCCGGATTTCGTGACTCATGTGGGCAAGGAACTCGCTCTTCGCCTGATTGGCGTCGTCCGCTTCCAGTCGGGCTTTTTCGAGATCTTCGGCGTAACGTCGCCGACTGATTTGGTTCCCCAAACCTTGAGCGAGCAGGGTCAACTGTTTGACATCCGTTTCCGAATAAGGAGTTTCCTTGTTTCCGACACCCAACAAGCCGATTGGTTGGTCGCCGTCGAAAATCGGCATGTTCATGTGCGACCGAATCGAAAAATGTCCTTGCGGAAATGTCCGTTCGCCGGGGAACGAAGTGAAATCGTCGTGGATGACCGCCGCTTTTGTTTCCAGACATTCGGTCAACACTTTGGAAAGAGTGTGCGGCGTGCCGTCGCTGTTCTTGACCGGAACCATACACTCCTGTTTCTCGCCGAAAACGAGAGACCGAAACGGTAAGACGTCCTTGGTGGGATCGAACATCACGATGTAACCGACATTGCTGCCGGTCAACTCGATTCCCGTTGCGATCGTGAAATCGACGACTTCCTGTTCCGGTTGATTCGTCATCTGGGCCAAATCGAGCAGGGCGTTGGTACGCCGACGATCCAGTTCCAGAGCCGCTTCGTTCTTCTTCGATTCCCGCAGATCGCGGACATAACTGAAAACGACGGGCGTTTCGCCGTGCATGACCCGGACAAGCGTGATTTCGGTCGGAATCGGTTGGCCGTTCGCCGTTTGATGCAACCATTCAAACCGTTGGTATCCGGTCTTAAATGTTTCCGCGATCAACTGATACACATGATCGGCGCTTTTACGGCCGTCCGGTTGATACTCCGGCGAACACTCCATGAACCGGTCGAGATATTCCTGCTTGTTCGTGAGTTCGAACAGTTTGACCGCTTCCAAATTGCAATCGGTCGTGCGATAATCTTCACTCCAACGATTGATGCACAAAGGACTTGCATCTAACATCAATCTGGTTTGATCGTTCGTTTCCTTGGCGGCAAGCGTTTGAATCTCCAAGGCCCGGTTTCGTTCGTAGGCTTCACGGATTTTTCGTTCCCGTTCTTTTTCTTCCCGGAGATCCCGTGAGTAGGCGGCGAGTTGAAAGTCGTCCTTCCAGGGAACCCGTACCAGCACCGTCTCGACGGGGAGCGGTTGTCCCGTCAGCGTGCGGTACATCCATTCGAAACGTTGATAACCCGTTTCAAACGCCGCTTGAATCAAACGTCCGGCTTTGCTTGCGGTCGATTCGCCGTCCGGTTGGAATTCCGGATTCAGGTCGAAAAAATGCTCGATGTAATCGGATTTTTTGACGAGACCGAACATGCGCACCGCTTCCATGTTGCAGTCGATCATGTTTCCGTCGCGATCCCAAAGCGATGTTGCCAATGGAGTTGCGTCGAGCATGACACGGGAACGCGCATCCGCTTCCGTGTTACGCAAATCGACGATCAGCTTCTTGAATTCCCGCAGATCGCGGGAAAAAGCGACAACGAGGTTTTGACCGCCGCTCGAAATACGAACAAGCGTATTTTCCGTCGGAATCGGTTCGCCGTCGAGCGTTTGCCGCATCCATTCGAATCGCTGGTATCCGGTTTCAAACGCGGCGGCGACGATCTCCGGAACGCTGGAAGCGGTACGGCACCCGTCCGGTTGAAGCACCGGCGAACATTCCATGTATCGGTCGAGGTATTCCTGTTTATTCTTCAATCCGAACAGTTTGACGGCTTCCAGATTACAATCGACCATCTGAAAATTTTCATCCCAAACACTGACACAAAGAGGAGTTGCGTCTAAGACAAGGCGGACGAAATGGTGTGCGTCTTCGGCGGTAATCCGGGCTTGATCGAGTTCCCGGGTCCGTTCTTCGACAATTGCTTCGAGATTGGTTCGGTATTGTTCGAGAGCGTCTTCGTTTTGCTTCCGTTCCGTGATGTCGCGGATGACGCAAATCGCGGCCTCGACGTCTCCGGTGGGAGAGAGAATCGGATACGTAAAGTGTTCGAGCCACATTCCCGGTTTTTCTGCCGTCGGCTGTTCATAATGAACGATCGTCGTCGCCTTTCCCGTTTCGAACAAGATTTTCGCCGGACATTCTTCGCAGACGTGATCGATACACGAGGTCGCGAAACATTTTTTGCCGACGAGCGGCATGTGTTCGGCGTACATTTGCTCGAACGCGGGATTCGTCTTGCGGACGATGTAATCCCGATCGATGATGAACATTCCTTCCTGGATGCTGGCGAAAATGGTGTCGACGAATGTTTCGTGCGACTTGACGGCGTCGGCGAATTGAACGCTGTCGGTAATGTCGCGAAGAGTCTCGAACGCTCCGGTCAGTTTCCCGCTCTGCGGATCGAAAATCGGCGAGGAATGGAGTTGCATGTGTCTCTGGATTTTTTCGTCGAAGTACGAACTCTTCGCCGGCTTTCCCGTACGGAACGTTTCGACCACGGGACAAAAATCGCAGGGCGTTTCGTTGCCAAAAATCCGTTTGTGGCAAATTTCGTCGATCAAAGGCTGCGCCGAAGCATGGATTTGATGCGCAACGTCGTTGGCGCGACGTATCACGAAAGAACGGTCCAAGTGGTAAATTCCGTCTTCCGTGTTCTGAAAAAGATTTTCCAACTCGACATCGCTTTGCGTCGGGGAATTCCGTGAATTTTCCTCGCTCACGGTTTGCGTACCAAAGCCGATCGCCCCTTCGATCTCACCTTGATCGTCGGTCAGCGGCATGATATGCACATCCCAATGCCTGCTTCCGATGGAAAGACGAGTCGTCGCGGTTTCCCCTTGAACGGCACGGTGATAAAGTTCGGCGTGTTCCGGATGGTCGGCGAAAACCTCCCGGATCGGTTTTCCATGGGCAAGACGAGAGAAAACATTGGTTTCCCTAAAAACATCGCCAAAATAGGAACCGACTTGCACTTCACGGTCCACAGTGATAAATGCGGTACCACTGTGCTTAGCCATTGCAAAAAACGCCGGATAGCTAACCGGAGGATATGGCCGGAAATTTTTTTCGCCGCTCACGATATGTGCTGTGTATATTGATATTTAAGTGAAATTGACCTGCCGTTAAAAGATTTGCATGCCGTTCGCGGATGGTGACGGCGATTATAATCACCCTTGATCTTCCAATGTGACCCTGCCATTTACGCTTCGCGAAGATTCTCCAGTACTACATTCCGTCCCAACGCATTGTCATTAAATTGTCAATCCACGAATCGAACAAATTTATTGATCATTTGTTTAGTTTATCACATTGACGAATACTTGTCAAAATAGGCGAAAAAAATGGGAATTATATATTTAACTCCACATCCTTACCTAGATTTCCTGTTTTTTCTCACAAAGGCACGAAGGACACTAAGGACAACTCGAATTTCTCAATATCCTTTGTGATCTTTGTGCCTTTGTGAGAGAAAAAAGGAGCTGT
>JAVBQW010000025.1:0-19342 GCA_031548665.1 Thermoguttaceae bacterium | reverse complement strand
TAGACGGAAAACGTTATTGACCGTTTGCATCCGTCAATAACGTGTGCAAAAGCCTATTAAAATCTGTTCTCTGGGTCCCCGCCTACGCGGGGATGACGATATCTTTTCCATTTTCACGAAGGTCAATTCGATGACTTTGTAGTAGCCGGGGGGTAAGCCGTACTCGGCGCAACCCCCGGGTTGGGGGTTCGAATAAAAATCTACACCCCAACGGGGTGCAACAGGCCCCCGTGAAAAACTGTTCGCCCCCGTTGGGGGCGGTTTTCTATTTCGTTCCATGACCGGGGGTTACGGCGAGTACGCCTCACCCCCGGCTACTTTGTTGCACCCCGTTGGGGTGGAAAATTCGTCGCCCCCAATCGGCAAACACTCCCCGGCGAAATGGGTTTTTCGAGGCACCCTACAGTTTTTTGCTTTGGAGGTTCGCCGTTTTCGGTAGGACAGGGATCACTTCCATACCGGGGACGATTTTGTTGGCTCCACCGACAACGATTTGTTCGCCGGGAGTCAAACCGGAAGCCACGGCATATCGGTCGAAGACTTGCTGGCCGAGAACGATGTCGCGTCGCTCGATTCTGTTGCCTTCCACAAGGACAAACACATATTGCCGCACACCGTCCGTCATGACGGAGGCGACGCTGATTGCCGGAAGCGGCTCTTTGAATTTTTCTGCCAGCCGAACCTTGGCAAAGCCGCCGGGCAGGAGCTGCGCGTCTTCGTTTTTGCAGATCAAATAGGTCGCGATCGTTCCTGTTTCGCGGTCGACCAGATTGTCGAAAAAATCGACGCTGAATCCGCCTTCGTAGGGATGTCCGTCCGTCCGGAAAATCTCAATAATCGCACCGGCCGTATCGTCGTTATTTCCGTGAAAGTATCGCATGAAATCCGTTTCGCTTAACGTGATTTTCACGGAGATCGGATCATATTGGACGATTGATGCGAGAAAACCGACCGTCGGCGTGATGTAATTGCCTTCGCTGAACTGTTTGGCTCCGATCCGACCGGTCAGCGGAGCGTAAATCTTCGTGTAGGAAAGATCGTTTTCCGCCAAGGCTAAATTTGCCATTGCCTCGTCCAGTTTAGCCTGATGGAAATCCCGGGTCCGACTGGCCTCGTCCAATTCCTGTTCGGTAGCGACACGGCCCGAATGGAGCGTGTTAATCCGGTCGAGTTCCTTTTGGGCCAGTTCGACTTCCGCTTTGATTTGCCGGACAACGGACTCGACGACCTTGACGTTCATCGCGTAGATCGTGTCCTCGATTTCGAAAAGAAGATCTCCTTTCTTGACGGTCGAACCTTCACGGAAGGCGACTCTTTCCAGGAAACCGGAAACTCGCGGCACGAGGGCGACGGTTTCTTTTGCGGTCACGATTCCGACATAATTTTTGGGTTGCGAAGCACTCAGCGTTCCGACCGTTTCGACTCGAACACTTGGGGGAGTTTTGTCCGCTCCCTGAGCCGCGACATTCTTTCCTTGGAACAAGAGGAGAAAACAGAAAGACGATACGAACGAAACGGTAAAAAGAGAATATCGAATCATTTTTTGATGCTCGGAAAGAGGACTCCTCAGGATTCCTCGTCGACTTTTTGAATGGAGGCGATCAACGGCATGTTTCCTCGATCGTCGGGCATGAACGGATCCGGTCCGAACGCCAGAATTTGGTCCCGTTTCAATTCCGCCTGCTCCAACGAGGAGGTAAAAACGATCGCCTTGCCGTGAACGTGAACTTCCGTCGCGAATTGCAGTCCCCGCGACGGCGGATAGCCGAAAATCGATTTCAACATGATCACGACGTAATCGAAGGTATGATCGTCGTCGTTCCAGAGGATGACGTTGTATCGAGGCGCCCGACGCTTTTTTTTGCGAGGCTTCCGGGTCGGAAGGACTTGGACGTTCTCGAACGAATCGACCGCCGAGGAAGGAAAATCGGAACCGGACATAGCTCGAACGACCGAACCGGTCGCGACGTTGAAGGATTTTCAAAAAGGAAAAAACGTGGACGATACCGTAGCACGCTATAGCGGTCGCCTTCGACCACGTCGCCGCCACGGTGTATCTTCTCAAATTTTTCGAGGAAAGTCAACCGTCGTGTTTGGGCCGAATAAAGTCATCAAAGGGTTTGGCGAGTTCACGAAAACGAGCCGTCGACATCGCAAAGGTTTGCCAACGTGGTGAAAGGAGCCGAATTTCCGGAAGATACACCGACAACGGCATCGCGATGAACGCATAGAGACGTCGACGAAAGGAAAAAAGTCGCTCTTCCGGAAGCGGCGAACAACGACCACAAATCAGATAAGCAAAAACAAACAGGGCCGAAAACCGGTCGCCGAAAAGCGTCTCCCAATGTCGCAATCCGAGCAGATCCTCACGCGTCGACCAATGCTTCCAATATCCGCCCTGTCCCGGAAACTCCCGACCTTTGACGTCGATCAACCACGCGGACCGGCCCGGCGGCGAAACGACGAAATCGAGATTTTTGAGTGTCGACCCGTCCTCCAGACACGGACGACGACGCTCCTCCACCGCCAGAAACGGAACCTGACGTTTCCGCAAAAAAGCCTCGAAAGCGACTTCATAATGGTTTGAACGGCGCATGGAAAAGGAGGAAAAGAGGGGTGAAAGGGTGAGGGGTGTCAAATTATGTGTTCAAACTCTACTCTAGTACAAAGTCAGGGAAATAACATTCGTCATCCCCGCGTAGGCGGGGACCTAGACGGAAAACGTGATTGATCGTTTGCATCCGTCAATAACGTGTGCAAAAGCCTATTAAAATCTGTTCTCTAGGTCCCCGCCTTCGCGGGGATGACGAACATTATTTTCTTAACTTTGTACTGGTGTCGCCCTCAAATCTCGAACGCTTCTCCAACTATTTTGCCTCATATTCCTTGATTTTCCGATACAGGGTCCGTTCTCCGATATTGAGAAGTCGGGCCGTTTCTTCTCGATTGCCGCCGGTCGAACGCAGGGTCTCCATGATGAAGAGCCGTTCAACATCGGCCAAGGGGCGACCGATCAGCGCGTCGAGGGAATGTCCGAAATCCGCCGGTTCCGAAGCGACGGACGGAGGCAGACCGCCGACTTCTTCCGGAAGGTCATCCGGGCCGATCAGTTCGTCCATATCGACGACGACCATGCTTTCGGCGACGTTGCGAAGCTGCCGAACGTTGCCCGGCCAATCGAAACCAAGCAGGATTCTTCTCGCCTCGGGGACGACGCCTTTGATCGTTTTGTCGTACCGCTTCGAAAACAGTTTGATGAAATGATCCAGCAGGACCGGAATATCCGCCGTTCGTTCCCGGAGCGAAGGAATCCGGATCGTCACGACTTTGAGTCGGTGATAAAGGTCTTTACGGAATGTTCCGGCCTCGACGGCTTCTTCGAGGTTGCGGTTCGTCGCGGACAGCAACCGGACATTGACTTTTCGGGTCTCGTTGGAACCCACGCGGGTTACCTCGCCGTTTTCGAGGACGCGGAGAAGTTTGATCTGCGTCTGCATCGGCATGTCGCCGACTTCGTCGAGGAACATGGTTCCGCCGTTGGCGTATTCGAACTTGCCGAGCCGGTCGGACGAAGCGTCCGTAAACGCGCCCTTGATGTGTCCGAACAACTCGCTTTCCAAAATCGTTTCGCTCAGGGCGGCGCAATTCAGGGCGACAAACGGTTTGTTTTTTCGTGGACTGTTTTGGTGAACCGATTGGGCGAAAAGTTCCTTGCCGGTTCCCGTTTCGCCTTGAATCAGAACGGTTGCGTCGGTCGGGGCGATCCGTTTGAGCCGTTCGATCACCGCGAGCATTTGGGGACTGTTGCCGAGCACGCCGGCGAAGCCGAACTTTTCGTCGAGCCGCTGCTTGAGTTCCCGGTTGGTTCGCCGAAGCCGGGAGCTTTCCGCCGCTTTTTCGACGATCGTTCGGAGTTGTTTCAAGTCCAGCGGCTTTTGAAGATAGTTGAACGCCCCCTGCCGCATCGCTTCGACGGCGTATTCGACGGAATTGTGTCCCGTCATCATGATGACTTCGGTTTCCTCGGCATCCTGCTTGACGGCCTTGAGAATTTCCATGCCGCTGAGCGGCTGTTCCAAGGCAAGATCCGAGATCACGACATCGAAAAATGTCGTTCCCAACTTGGCGATCGCTTCGTCCTGCGAATGGACGGCAACGCAATGAGCGCCGATCTTTTCGAGGCTCATCACGACGGCTTCAGCGTGATCGACGTCGTCGTCGACGACCAGCAGGGAATAGGGGGGATCATCCATTGCAAGGCGTGAGGTGATAGGCGTTAGGCGATTAACCGCTCCGCCCGCGGAGCGATGAGGGGCGTGGGAATTTTGTATTCCGAACGCCTCACGCCTGACACCTTCTCATTCTACTGCATCGACAGCCGCCTGCAATCCCGCGTGATCGAGGAAACCCCATTGAACCGCGAAAGGAAACAGGTCGATGGTTCGGTCCAGAGACAGTTTTTTCAACATGCGATATTTGAGATTACTTGCCGACCGAGTTTCCATTTTCAGCAATCGGGCCAGCTCCGACAGTTCGCCGCCGCTCAACAAATGTTGGAAGCAGAACCATTCATTGGAGCTGAGCTTCTGAAATTTCGATTGTCGATGTCCGTCCGGGGAGACCAGTTTTTTACCCGAGGTGTGTACGGAGAGAAGATGTTTCACGCTGGGGGCGACGGCCGATGCTCCGGCGACGACTTTTTTCAATACATTCAGGATTTCGCGAGAGGGATCGTACAGCGAACAATATCCTTGAACATCGATTCGGTCGATGATCAGGCTGCAACCGGGACGAATCCGCTCATCGAGGAGAACGATACCGGCCCGAGGAAAGCAGGTTCGAATCATGTTGACGATTGCTTCCATCTGGAGCAGGGAAACGCTGCAAACAAGAAAGGTATACGAGGGAGAACCTTTGCCGGCGGCGCATTGCAAGGCTGCCTGAATATCGCCGGCAAGGAGAATTTTGTCGAACGAAGCATTTCTGTCGAGGGCGACTTGAATGCTTTCGGCCAAAAATGGACGGGATTCGAGAACGATAAGAATTTTTTTCGAAGCGGACACGGAACACCTGGAGGTTCGAGGAAACTGATAAAGGTCGTCTGGAACCCTCATCGGTTCGGCCGGTGACAACTGTCTGTCACCGTACTCGAACTTCAGGGAAAAATTTATTTTTCCCATTTAGCCGGTACTCCGGCGTCTTCCCCGAAATCCTCCTAAATTTTTGCCCAAATCAACAGCGAGAGGCCGATGACAAATCCGAGAAACATTAATCCGAGCAGTTTTTCGGTTCCCTTGGGCGCCTTGGCGAACTCACGCCAGATGAAAACGCCCCAAATCGCGGAGACCAGCGTCGCTCCCTGGCCGAGTCCGTAGGCGATGGACGGCGACGCAACGTCTGCCGAAACGATGTTCGACGACATGCCGATGCCCCAGATCGCGCCGCCGACGACGCCCCAAAGATGATCCAGCGGCTTGCCTTTGAAATAGGCGAACGGCGAAACCGGCGTCCCGACGAACGGTTTGAGCATCACGACGGTATTCACGATGAAGTTGCTCAACAAAATTCCCAAGGCGAATACGAAGTTTGCGGTGTATGGCGTCAATTTTCCCGATTGAAGGCTGCCGCCGGCGTCGAAACTTGCGGCGACGACTTTTTGAATGGTCGGATTTCCGGGGATTTCGACACCGGCCAGCGACAGGGCGACGAAATAATAGAACGTCGACATGAGAACACCGCAGATGATCGAGAGAACGAGCCCCTTGGTTCCGCCGCCGCTGGTCGCTCCCGGCAGTTTCCGATAGGCCAAGGCGTTGATGATGATTGCCGCCGTGATGAGTCCGACGCCCGTAAAGAGAATCGCCGGATTGCCTTCCGGTTTAGCGACGTAGTTCAGGACCACGCCGAGAACCAAGGCTAATCCGATGCCGACGGGAAACGCAACGGACATTCCGGCGATCGCGATGGCGGCGACGAGCAGAATGTTCGCGATGTTGAACACGACACCGCCGAGAAACGCGAAACCGAGCGACGCCGAGCTCGCCTGTTGGAGATCGGCGAAGAAACTTCTTCCAAGGGTTCCGGTGCTTCCCGCCGTCAGCGCGAAGAGCAGCGATAGGAGGAAGACGCCGATCACGTAATCCCAATAGAACAGTTCGAACCGCCAGGTTTTCCCCGCCAGTTTCTGCGTGTTGGCCCAGGAGCCCCAGCAGATCATCGTCAACACGCAAAGCAAAACGGCCAGCGGATAACTTTCGAGGAGAAACATGATTTAGGAAAGGGTAAAAGTTAAACGATCGCTTGCGTTTTAGCCGCGCAGCGCGTATTATCAACAAAAGTTAAACGTTCGCTGTCCTCCAACTTCGTTTGCGGTTCAGATTTCCTTTGAGGACGGCCCCACAGATATTGACATCGTCGACGATTTGGAAGTCGTACATACCGACGCAGAGGAAGTCGGCGCCGCTTTCGAAGGCGAAGCGGAAGCCGTCTTGGGGTTTCAAGGCTCCTGCGGCAAGAACTTTGAACGCGATCCAGGGTTCGGGGCGGTCCGCCATGAAGTCGATGGTTTCCTGGGGATCCCGGCAGAAAATGTTGTCGTGTTCGGCTTCACCGGGCTTTGCGGACCAATATTGGTGGTGATGGAAGGTTTTCATCCAAAAATCAGGGACGATTCCTTCGGCGACGCAGGCTTTGAGGGTTTCAATTCGATGGGCGGCGATTCCGGCGGGCAGATCGTTTTTTCGGGTCAGTTCGACACATTTCGCGATCTGATCGAATTTCTTTTCGCGGACGAGCCGATCGGCGACTTCGCCTTGAACGAGGCAAGAAGAAGCTCCGTAGTCGATGGATTTCTGCATGTTTCCGAGAAGCTCAGTTTCGGTCTTGCCGCTGCAGTTCGTCATGAACTGGATGGAGCCGTCGGCTTTTTCCCAATATTCCTTGATTACGTCACAGAGGCCCGGGTTCATGAGAAAGGTGTTCATGCCGCAGGCTTCGGCGAGTTTAAAGGTCGCGAAGATTTTTTCCTTCGTGTGATAAGCTCTCACTAAGTCCGACACGTAGATCAGGTCTCGGGCGTGGGCGAATCCGCTGACGAGGTTGCCGCCGAGAAACATGCGGGTGAGTTTGACGTCGCCAATATTGGAAACGGGCAATTTCTCTTTCAGGTCGGAAAGTTTGGACCAATTGGTGTGGAGCCGTGTCGCACCGGATTTGGCGTCGACTTCTTCGGCAAGGACTTTTTCTTCGTGAACGGTGAGGGAAGCGGCGGCGGCTCCACCGAGAAGGAGTTTTCCGAGGAGATCGCGTCGGGTGGTTTTGTCGGACATTTGATTTTCCTATTAGCCGCGTCGCCTGCGACGCGATGAGAGTCGTAGGACGTCGAACGCCGACGCCATTGAGAAATACTATACCATATTTTCGGCAACTTCACTCGGTTGGTTTCCCTTGACGAAAAAAAAAGTGCTGATAAGATGGAGGGATTCACGGTGGTTGTAGTTCAATCGGTAGAGCACTGGATTGTGGTTCCAGGTGTTGTGGGTTCGAGTCCCATCAGCCACCCATTACTGGAAAAACAGAGAGGCCGGAAACGATTTCGTTGTTCCGGCCTCTTTTATTCTATAGGGAACATCGGAGAATTCCGAAAAATTTCCAAAAAAGAGCCGGAACCTGTAGTACCCTGCCAAGCCTAAAATTGCTTTTAGCCACGGAAGACACAGAAGGAACACGGAAGGAGATGATGCTAGGAATTTCTCCGTGATTTTTCCGTGTCTTCCGTGGCAAAATATTGATAAAATATGCTTTGGCGTTGTACTAGCAAAAAGTTAATGAATTAACATTCGAGAAAAAAGAAAGAGACCGTCATCCCCGCGCAGGCGGGGACCTAGAGAGCAGATTCCAATAGGTTCTTGCACACGTTATTGACGGATGCAAACGGTCGACAACGCTTTCCGTCTAGGTCCCCGCCTTCGCGGGGATGACGAACATTATTTCCTTAACTTTGTACTAGTGTTACGACGTTCAGACGAAACGTAACAGGGCGTATTTTTTCTTGCCGCTACGAACGACCATCACGGTTTCGCTGGCGAGATGCTCCGGGCCGAGTTTGGCGTCGAGGTCCGTGAGCGGGCGATTGTTGATGTATGCTCCCCCCTGCTGAACCGTTCGACGTGCCTCGCCCTTGCTGGCGGAAAGCCCCGATTCGTGCAGGGCGTCGATCAACGGCAGACCGGCGACAAGACGGTCACGGGAAATCTCTTTACTCGGAACGTCGGCAAAAATCGAGGCCAACTGCGCGTCGTTCAACTGCGAGATCTCGCCACCGAAGAAGATTTCCGTCGCTCGTTTGGCAATCGACAAGCCGTCATCGCCGTGAACCAGTTTCGTGAGTTCCTCCGCCAATCGATGTTGGGCCAGCCGCTTGCCGGGATCCTCGCCGTGTTTGGAAAGAAGCTCGACGATTTCATGCTGCTTCAAATCCGTGAAAATTTTCAGCGTTTTTTCGACATCGGCGTCGTCGAGATTGATCCAGTATTGGAAAAACTGGTACGGTGGCGTCTTGTTCGGATCGAGCCAAAGCGTTCCGGACTCCGTTTTTCCCATTTTCTTGCCGTCGCTTTTCGTCAGCAGCGGGCTCGTCATGCCGTAAAGCTGCACGGAATCCAAACGCCGGGCCAAGTCGATCCCTGCGGTGATGTTCCCCCATTGGTCGCTACCGCCGATCTGCAACTCACAGCCGAAAGCTCTGCGAAGATGCACAAAATCGTAAGACTGGAGAAGCATGTAAGAGAATTCCGTGTAACTCAACCCCGAGTCGGTGTTTTCAAGCCGCATTCGTACGGAGTCTTTCGTCAACATGACGTTGACGGGAAAGTGCTTGCCGACGTCGCGAAGAAAGTCAATATAGGAGAACTGGCTAATCCAATCGTGATTATTGGCAAGCAATGCTCCGTTCGGCGAGTCGTCGAAACGGAGAAACCGGCGCATTTGCCGTTCGATACCTATAATATTACGTTTGACATCGTCAATGGAAATCAGTTTCCGTTCTTCGCTCTTTCCGCTGGGATCGCCGATTGTTCCGGTGGCGCCACCGACCAGAGCGATGGGCCGATGTCCCGCTTGTTGATAACGCCGCAAATTCATGAGGGCGACGAGATGTCCGACGTGCAGACTGTCGGCCGTTGGATCGAAACCGGCGTAAAGCGTTCGCGGCTTCTCGTTCAGCCAAGCGGCAAGTCCGGCGGCGTCCGTCGTCTGGTGAATCAGACCACGCCAGGTTACTTCGGCGATGATGTCGTGCTTTAAATTGTGGGGAAAATCCTTGTAACAGACTCACATTACCGGCCCCTCTCCCTCGGGTGTGGGTTTGGGTGTGGGGTGAGCGACGCTGTGATGAAAAAAAGTTAAAAAGCGAGAAAACGGTAATCGATTTGTCCGGGCACCTTTCTTCGATTTAGCCACAATGCCCCTCACCCTAACCCTCTCCCGAGGGAGAGGGGACGGTATTCCATATTTTTCTCACGGTTCCACGCTTTTCTCGCGGCTTCGTACACCGCGATTCCGACGCAGACGGAGAGATTGAGGCTCCGGGCTTCGGGACGGAGGGGGATTCGGAGGCAGCGATCGGGTTCGGCGTCGGTGATCCATTCCGGCAGTCCGTGGGACTCGTTGCCGAAGACCAAAGCGTCGCCGGACTGAAAATCGGCGTCGAGATAGGATTTTACCGCTTTTTTGGAAAAGTACCAGCGGCGACCCGGTAGTTTTCGCGTCAATTCAGCCCAATCGGCGACGGTTTCAATGTCGAGATGCTCCCAATAATCCATTCCGGCTCGACGGAGCTTTTTTTCGTCGAGTTGGAATCCGAGCGGCTTGACGAGATACAGTTTCGAACCGACGGCGACGCAGGTTCGACCGATTGCACCGGTATTTTCGGGAATTTCCGGTTGGAACAGAACAATGGGAAAAGATACGTTGTTTGTCATGCCGATAGAATCGAAGAATCGGATTACTCCGGGGAAGTCGTCAAAGGATGAGAAAGTAAATCAGGAGAAGGCGAAAACTAAAGAATGGAGCTTCGATGATCATCATACATTCCATTTTTCCATTTTCCACCCTCTCACCCTCTCACCCTTTCACGTTCCTTATGAAGAATCCGTATAAATTGCGTTTGATGGGGATTTATGATTCAACTGGCACAGACGATAAGTCCGATACTACCGTCACAGGATGGTAGCGCCGTTGGCTGATTCGAACAAACACAAGGATGTGGTTTGTCGTCGCTTTTCGACGGTGGCGACAAGAGATGAAAGATTCACGAACACGGAAGTGGGCAAAAACATGTCTCTCTCGAAAACGAAAATGTTCCTGGCGGTCGGCCTCATGTTGGCGATGACGATGACGATGACCGGAACCGCTTCAGCCTTGGACGGCGCTCGTCTCTGGAAGCCCTACCAACCGGAACAGTTCGGAGGAAGCCGACGAAGTGCCGACGGTATCTATGGATCCGTCGAAGGAATCTATTGGAAAATCTCAAGACCGAGTAGCGTGTGGGTCGGGTACACCAATCCCGACGGAAGCAATGGAACTCGTGTCGTCTTCAACGGCAACGACGTGTTCACGCAGACCAACTCGATGAACATGAACGCGGCCGATTCGTCTTTCCAGTTGGGAACGCGCATCGAATTTGGAAACCGTCGAGGTCATCACGGATGGTTGATCAGCGGTTACGGTCTTCCGGCCCAAACGACGTCGTTCACCCAACTGGATGGGACGATGGTCATTCACGATCCGGAAAACATCTCGACCAATGCTTTTTTCGCCGCTTCAGCCGGTTGGTGCCAGGTGTTTCGCGGGTTTAAACCGGATGGCACCCAAAATTGGGTGACCTATAACTGGGAAATGCCGGATGGTGTGTTCCGGGCTCTTGATGGAATTCCGCACGTTACGATTCCCAATGCGGGTTATCTCTGGGGATGGTTCCCACGTGACTGGGCCGATCCGTGGAGCCAAGGTCAGCTTGCTCCGGTTCCGATCAATTTCGCCCGAGCCACCGTCTCCAACAACACCGGAATTTCGAGCGTCGAGTTGATGTACACCTACACCCCCCATCCTTTCAAGTGGGGCGAAATGGAAATGATCGCCGGTGCTCGTTACTGGGAAATGGACGACCAAATGGGTTTTCTCGGACAAGGTTATGATCAGACGATCCTTTACGACACCACGAACAACAACAATAACAACGATACGGTTTCGAACCCGGGGTTGACGGACTCCGACGCGAGCGGTCCGTTGACGGTGCTCTCGACGACGACGATTGACGGACGAGTCATCAATCGGATCGGCGGTCCCCAATTCGGTTTCAAAGTGAACCGGCGCAATCAACGTTGGACCTTCGGCGCAGAATTTCGTTTCATGGCCGGTATCAACAGCCAATCGCAGACAGTAAGCGGTACGCTCGGTTCCGATGGAATCAACCCCAGTCTGATCTATGACCACACGATTTTGCAAATTCAGCAATCGGCGATGAAACCATACATGCCGATCGGATTTATTCGGAACACAAAATCCTTCTACCATCACGAAAACAAGACCTATTTCTCTCCGGGTGTCGAACTTCGGTTGAACGCGAAATGGCAATGGACGGATGCCGTCGGTTTCAACTTCGGATTCAACACGATGTTTGTCGACAACGTTGCTCGGGGTGCCAATATCGTCGATTACTCGATCTCGCCGGACGGAACCCTGTTCGGAATCCGAGGCGGCCAAAACGACTCGATCCTCGTCTACGGGTTGAACTTCGGTCTCACGGCCCGACGATAGGACAAGGAAAACGAAAGGGTGGGAAGCTGAAGGGTAAAAGGGTGAATCATGCAGCCCTTTTACCCTTTTACCCTTTTACCCTTTCTGGCGACGATCAAGACGGCATGGAGGAGCGTTCGCCGATTGGGGGCGGCGATTTTCCACCCCAACGAAAAGCCTCGAATTTCAAGCCCGATCGGTTTGGTGAGATTTCTCCCTTAACTCCAAACCACTGCCCCGTTGGGGCTGGAATTCGAAACTCTCAACCACTCCTTTTTCGCAAACGCTCCCCTGTCGAGGTGGAAGATCGCCGCCTCCAATCGACAAACGCTCCCCGCTTGGGACAAAACTATTTCTCTTCGCAACGTTCGAAGATTCGTTTGACGAGCGCCTTGTCCTTGAGGGGGCTGCCGAGTTTGATATGGAGTTTGCCGAGTCCGAGCATTTTCGGCCCGAGCATCGCGTCTTTCATGGCGAGCAGCGGATTCAGGTCGCCGAGAAAGCCGCGAATCTTGAATTCCGCCGTCAGCTCCAATTCGTTGGTCCGACCGTTTCGGCGAATCGTGTTCAAGAACGCTTTTTGAAAGGCGACGATTCGTCGATACGCCGGATTCACGCATTTTTTTTCGACGGAAATCTGCTTCAGGGCATCCATGACGCCGGCGATGTTCACCGATTTCGGACAACGTGTCGAACAAGTCAGGCACGAAACGCATTGCCAAGCCGCAGTGGTCGACGCGGCCTTCTCAACGTTACCGTACTGCACCCAGCGGATCAGAGTACTCGGCATGACGTCCATTTTTTCGACCATGGGACATCCGGCCGAACATTTTCCGCATTGATAACAGTCGTCAACCGACGTATGGGCCAATTCTTCAACGTGTTGGATATCGGGACTCTTAATTTTTCCGTGCATTTTCTGTAAACTGCCTCAAGAAATAAAATTTTCGACGGGGTTGTAATAAATCATATTTTATCAGATAATTAAAGAGGATGCAATGCGCAATGTTATCCGATCCTTCCTTTTCATGAGCCGGTTTTCCCACCGTCCGCCGACGCAATCAGAGTTATGTGGTTTTCCGTCGATTATTATACCACGTTGGGAACGTTGATCTGGAATCTCGATTTCCTGACCCTTGTGGTGTCGGGGGTGGTCGTCATGACGGCGATTACGGTCTGGAAACGACATTCGTCGCGGCACCGTCCGACGATCATCGCTGTTTGGGGCGTCCTCGGAGTTCTGCTCGTCCTCGGCGCCTTATGGGTGCGACATGTCGATCTCGGTGCCCGAGAGTACTGGAACGATCTTTATCGAACACAGGCACAGTCTTATGCGACGTCCCTTGAAGTCATGGGACACCAGAAAATCGCCTTTGACGAAAGCGCAATAGACGATCCGCGCTACCGTCTCCTGCTACATACCTGCGAACGTTGGCAGAAAGAGAATCCGTTCGTGGCGAGTATCAGCACGTTTCACAAAATCAACGCTGAACGATACGTTTACGTTCTTGGACCGGAAGCGGATTACGACAGCGACGGACATTTCGACCAGGAGATCGAAGCTTATTCTCCACCTGGAACGGTGTATCTCTATGACGGTGAAATCGATCCGGATCTTGCCGAAGGTATTAATCTGGGAATCTCGACGGTTACATCGTTTCCGTTCTTTGAAGACGGAATTTATTTCGTTTGCGCCGTCGTGCCGTTTTCCGCTTCTCACGGTTTGGTTGATGCCGCCTTGATGGTCGATTTTCGCGGAAATATTTGGCTTTCCAATGTTTCCGCCGCAAGAAAAACACCGGTCGGAGCGATCGCCGTCGTACTCAGCATGATGTTTTTTTCCGTGGTCTCCCTGATTATGATCCGGGACTCGCTGGAACGCGTCGAGAAAGCCAAGGCGAAAATCGAAGAAAGCGAGTTGATGTATCGAAAGATCTTCAACAATTCCTTTGACGGCATCGCGTTGCTCAAAGAAGGTCGTTTCGTCCTCTGCAACGCAAAAATGGTCGAGTTGTTCAATCTGTCCGAAGCGACATTGCTCCAGACCGGTTCCTTCGTTTATTCCACGGCCTCGTCGAAGGCGACGGCGGAAGACAACATTCTGGCAACCCGATTGATGGAGGCCGTTCAGAACGTCAAGCCGCAGGTCTTCAAATGTACCTATCACAAAAACGACGGCGATATACGCGTCGAAGTGTCAATCGACGACATCGAATTGGAAGGGGAAGCGTATTCGATTTGCAGTATCCGCAACCTCTCCGAACATGATCGTGCCGTCGAAGCGGAACAGGCGTCCAAGGCGAAAAGCGAATTCCTCGCAACGATGAGTCACGAAATTCGAACGCCGCTGAACGGCGTCATTGGACTGTCCGATCTGCTTCTGGAAACCGAGCTGACGCCGAAACAGGAGGAGTACGCGAAATACATCAAGGAATCCGGCAAATCGCTGTTGTTCCTGATCAACGACATTCTCGACTTTTCGAAAATCGAAGCGGGAAAAATGGAACTCGAAGACACCGAGTTCGAGCTCCATGAAACAACGGAGTCCGTCCTCGGAATTCTCGGATCGCGGGCCAATGAACGCGGTTTGGAGCTTTGCGGCGTGTTTGAGCCGAACGTTCCTTATCTTGTTCACGGCGACTCCGGGCGGCTGCGGCAGATTCTTCTTAATTTGGTAGGCAATGCGCTGAAGTTTACACACGTCGGCGGCGTCAAAGTACTTGTTTCTCTGGATTCCATCGATCGCGAAGCGGAGACGAACATCGTCCGTTTCGCCGTGGTCGATTCCGGAATAGGAATTCCTGAAGAACGGATGGATCGCCTGTTTCAGTCGTTTTCGCAGGTCGACTCCTCGGCGGCGAGAAAATACGGCGGAACCGGTCTGGGCTTGAAAATTTCGGAGCGGCTGGTTCATCTCATGGGCGGCGAAATCGGCGTCGTCAGCGAACTTGGACGAGGGTCGACCTTTTGGTTTACCCTACCGCTGGGAATCGTAGCGACGCCGACGCCGATATTCAGTGTCAAACACGGAATGATCGATTTGATGGGACGTTTGGCCGTGGTCGTTGACGACAACGACTTTCATCGCCGGGCGATTCTCGACCAGTTGGCGTCTTGGGGAATGAGCGTGACGTCGTTTTCGACAAAAAATGAAGCGCTCGCGGCTTTCGAACAGGCGGCGGCAACAGGAAATCCTTTCCAATTGGCGATCATCGACAATACGATCGGCGATGCCGAGGGAATCGAACTGGTCGAGGAAATCAAACATCGCCCGATGCTTGAGGAAACCGCGCTGATTCTGCTGACGCCGTTAACGGAAGATGTCGATGTCGCCGTCATCCACTCCGCTGGAGCGATGCAAAAGATCACAAAGCCGATTTATAGCTCTGCCCTGTTCGACGCGATTGTTACGGCTCTTTGTGAAGGAGACCCGCGCAGTATCGAAAAGATCAAGGAGGCGTCCGCTCGGCATCAAATCGAACAGAACAGGTTGAAGCATCCCGAGGTGGGGTTTGTCTCGCCGTTCACTCCGTCGATCAAGCCGAAAATTCTCGTCGCGGAAGATAATCGGGTCAATCAATTGGTCGTCAATGAAATCCTGTCGAAAGCAGGAATCGATTGCGAAATTGTCGACAACGGCATCAAGGCTTGTCAGGCCTTGGAGAGCAACAGCTACCATCTGATTCTCATGGACTGCCAGATGCCCGAGATGGACGGATTCACCGCAACGGAAGCGATCCGCTGTCGGGAACAAACGAAACGGCTTCCTCGTATTCCGATCATCGCGCTGACCGCCAACGCAACACAAGGAGACGAACAACGCTGCCTCGACGCCGGAATGGACGCTTATTGCATCAAGCCGATCAATCCGAAAAACCTCCTCGCAACCATCGAACACTGGCTGATCCCCTCTCGATGAGGTTTTCGTCGTGGAAACCGGATTTTTTCCGTCGCGGCTTGCCTTTGGACTCGAAACACAATACAATTTATTTGTCGAGTGTATTTCGTCCCTCATCCTTTCTTTCCCGAGCGATAGCATGCAACGATCGATTGCCGTCCGTCGCTTCGGAATCACGCTCACGGAAGTTCTCGTCGTCCTGGCGATCATCGGCCTGTTGCTTATCCTTCTTTTTCCGGCCGTCCAAGCGGCTCGGGCTTCGGCCCGGCGAACGGTCTGCGCCAACAAAATGCGGCAGCTCGGTTTGGCGATCCATCATTATTTCAGCTTGTTCGATCAGTTTCCGCCGTCGAAATGGGGGATCGAGAGTCCGAGCGATTCTCGATTGAAACACAACATCCTGACGTTTATCCTTCCTTTTCTGGAACAGGAAACGCTCTATTCGCAATTCGATTTTCGTTTTAACTGGAACGAATCGACGCTCTCGGGAAATCTTCGAGCGTCGCGGCATCACCTGCCGGTGTTTCACTGTCCGGACGCTCCGAGGGAAACGTCGTGTCGGAACCAGGAGTTTTACGTGACGGATTACGCCGTCGCGGAGCAGATGTATCGGACGACCGGCAAGATCAAGCCCTTGTTCGACAACGGTGTTGTGTCGCCTCGAACCAATCTGTACGGAATGCTTCAACCACCGACTGTCGTCGACCCGGGCAATTATCTCAACGGCTCGATTCCCTGGACGGTCACGGAGACGACGGTTTCCGATGGGTTGTCCAACACCATGATGTTCGTCGAATGCGCCGGCAGACCGTTCAAATACGAACATGGTTATCGTTCCGCCAACACAAGCTCACCGACCGAGCCGCTCGGCGGCGCCAACTGGGCGAGCAACTCGTCGCCGTTTTATATCCAGGAATCTTGCGGGAGCGGCGGAATGCAGTTGTTCAACTGCAACAATTTCAACGAAATGTACAGTTTCCATCCCGGCGGCTCGAACTTTTTGTTCGGCGACAAAACGATACATTATTTGACGACGAGTACTCATCCGGAGCTTTTCATTTCACTCTTCACGGCTTTTGCGGGAGACCCGACACCGACCTTGTGAGAAACCGCATCGAATTTGTTTGCCCGAACGAAACCGTCGCCCGGCGGACTGCGGCTCCATGAGTTTTTGAGAGAAGGGAATACGAGAAAATAACATTTCAAATTGTACGAAATCAAGAGAGAGTCGCGAAAAAGTTGATCATTTGTCGATTTCGCCCCGGAGGGGCATTGCATCACAACCCCGGGCAGAGCCGAAGGCGTCGCCCTGGGTTGCCAACGCCCCAAGAAATGATCGCCCTGTAAGGGCAGTGCAATACCGGTGTTGCACGGCCCTTACAGGGCGGCGGTTGGTGAGCGACCGGTATCCCAGGGCGACGGCGAATACGCCTTGCCCCGGGCTGTGATGCAATGGCCTTTCAGGCCGAAGATACAGAAACGACAACTTTCTTGCTACAGTCTCCAAATTGTTCGTTTTTTGCCGCTTCAACCCCCGAGTTCCGGCGCCGTATTGATTTTCGGCCGCCTCCACTCGGGGCTCCTTTTTGATAGTTTATTTACGCGCACGCCCGAAGAGCGTTTCCGGATCGAGTTTTGCAGCGATCTGGAATACTACTTTTTTCCCATACGATACGTACCGAGGAGAACTCGGTCGGCGTTGCCGAACTGTTCGATCATTCCGGCTTCGATGACGAAGACGATGACGGATTGTTGGCCGTCCTTATCCGTCAACAGACTGTAAATCCAGCGGAGGTTCAAATCGTCGACGGTTCCATCGATGATCACGTTGAACTCCTTGTATCCGTATTTGTTTTCGAGTTCTTCCGCGGCAACGACTTTACCGAAGTTTTTTCCGAGACCGTCGGAAAGCTCCTTCTGAAATTTGGGCAACGTCGTCATCGTTTTGACGTCGACCTTACCCATGTCGGCGATGTTGCACTGAGCGACAAGCTCACCACGATACAGTTTACGGAGAATCGTTGTTGTCGGATCGTCCTGGAAAATGTACCAATCACGGCCGTGAGAGAATCGCCACGGTCCCTTACCGCCATCGTATTTCAGCGTCAAGAGCTTCTCCGTCGGCTGAACCTGAATGTCGTCCATGTACGCGTCGGTTAATTTCTGCGGCTTGGCAATCGGCGAAATCTTGACTTGTAATCGGGCAACGAGATCCAATCCGGGACCGACATGCCCGATGGATCGGTTCTCCTCGATCAGGACGCCGAGCCAGTTGATTCGCTTGGCCGCGATATCGAATTGGTATTTCGCCCGGATCGACATTTCGGTTGCCGCTCCGAGGTAGATTCCGTTGACGTCGCCGACGATTTCAACCATCGCCATGTTGTCGGCGACAGCCGTCAGAACGGCTTCCACGTTGCTTTCCGTCACGGCGTCGACCGAAATGAAGGATCGCAACACGTTGTCGGAAATCTTCCAAGTATCGCCGACCTTGACCTCTTTGTTCGGAAGCAGGCGATCCAAGGTCAACGTATTTCCGGGAAGATCCTCGACCAACAACAACTGTTCGCCCCGGAGCGAGCCGTTCGGCGAAAAGAGCGAAACCTTGTCGTTTTCCAACGAACTGACGATCGTCCGAAGGCTTTCGTCCAGCTCGGGATTCTTGGTATCCTTACCGATTTTCATCTTGGCTTTGGCCAAGTCGTATTCCCTGACGCTGACCAGAGAGCCGCTGGATGTCGCCGAGAATTTCGCGATTCGTTCCTCGTAACGGAAACCGGCGACGACTTCCATTTTTTCCGTCGTCGTTTTCAGATCGTTTCCGACCTGCTTGATATCGCCGGAAACCTCCAACAACGTTTCGACAAGATCGGTCGATCCGACTTTCCGGTCGCTACGGAGTAAATAGTTCTCTCCGGAAATTTTTGCCGTTTCCTTGTCGACTTGCTTTTCGTTTTGCAATAATTTCGGCAACCCCGAAGATTCGATCTCGATGGGAGCCGCGACTTTTTTCGACGTCTCGACCAATCTCTTCGGCGGCTCTTTTTCCTCCTCCACGAGTTTTTCCGTGTCGTCGACCTTTGTCTCGGAGGCTTTGTTCGATTTCCCCCAAACAACCCCTTTTCCCGTTCCGCTCTGGGCGACCTTGATCTCCGAGTCAACCTTGTCCGCGACGTCGTCGTTGTCGACGGTATTTGACGCTCCCAGCTTTTCCCATTGCCCCTTGTTTGTCTCTTCGGCAGGAAGAAATCGAACAACAGCCAGAAAAACGACCAAAACGAAAACGTTTATCGAAATACGACGCATGGTTCAACCTCACTCGAACGATTGGGGGAGAAAATTCGATCCAACGATCATTCGAGCTATCGGCTGTCAAAAAGGGCGGACTTTGACGAAAGTTCCCAAAAAAGAGAATCTGCCGTTAGTGTCGCTAGTGGATATTTTGCCTTGGTATTCCCTGAAAAGACTTTAATTTATCGTCCCCTCTCCCTCGGGAGAGGGTTAGGGTGAGGGGCTTTGTGGTTGAAATTATCAAAAAAACCAACACCAACCGACAAAATCGCCTCTTTATTCTTTGTATCTTTCACATATCGCCGAATCACTCGCCCCTCACCCTAGCCCTCTCCCCAAGGAGAGGGGAAGGGTATG
>JAVBQW010000098.1:0-27721 GCA_031548665.1 Thermoguttaceae bacterium | reverse complement strand
GGCGGGCGAGGCCGCTGTGGATTCTCTTTGTATTGTCCGCGTCGTCGTATTGGCGCGCGGGGCACTCGCCGCGCGGCTGCCACCGGCTCTTTTCTTGATCGACATAATAAACCCAGTCGGGAAGTTTGTCGATTTTTTCGTCTAACCCTTTGTTTTCGGCGTTTTCCGGATAGAACCGCCGATCTTGGCAAACTCGAACGATCATCGACTGGTTCGGGTCCAGTTGGAGACGAAACTCATATCCTCCCGCATCCGGTTTGAACCGGGTTTGAGCTTTGCCTGGTTTTCCCGTCATCGGATCCATCAAAAAGACTTGATCCGGCTTGGCAAACACTGGCCCTCCGGGATTTGTAAAGGCTGAGATGCGAGTTCCGTCAAGTTTCGCAAGGGAAAACCAACCGTCGACCGGCTTGACGGTTTCCGACTGTTCCATTTTATCGTTCGTATTTGAAAGAAAATAAAACGTACCGTTTTCGAGATCCCGTCGAATCAGCTTGACACCGGTTTGAGGAACGATCGTTTCCGGATGAACATGGAAGCAGGCGAGCGCATCCTGACGGTTCGTGGCGGCATTCGAATAGAGCCTCGTGGTCTCCATGCCGAATTCCTCGACTTCCGCTTCGTATTGTTGGCGGGAAAACGGTTTCGTTTTCAGGTCTTTCAGCAGCGTTTGGAGCTGCTGACGCCGTTTTTCGAGATTGCCCCAACCCGGAACATCCGAAGGGAGATCGCTATCGAATAAAATCGGTATTCCCTGCCTTGAGAATGCGATTAATTTTTGCAACGTTTCCAACGGCATGGTTTGGCAGCGGGGAATCAGGATCACCCGATATCGGTTTCCTCCCGGAGTATCGACGAAAGGTCCGGTGTTTTTCGATTCAAGTAATTGCGTATCGGAAATATAGTCGAACTGATATCCGTTCTTCCAGAGGAACGCGGCGAGTTCGCCGATCGGTTGGTCCTTGAACCATTCGATGTGGTGGACCGTCATGTCGATCTGCATGCCGTCCTTCCGATGCCAGAGATCGTCGATCGGCCAGTACAGCAGAATGTCGTTGTCCGGTTGCCCCGCCTGCAACACCGATTGACAGCGGGCGATGTATTCGTTCAAATATTTCGCGTCACGCCAAATCGAATTCTGCGGATTCATCTCCGCCGAGGCGTAAAACAGCCAGCCCGGCCAAGGAGCGTCCTGCGGCGAGAAAACCGTTCCGTGATAGAAAATATGGTTCACGCCGGAAATGAAGAACCCGTCGAACAACGTTTTGAGATCACCGAGCCGTTCGTGAAAGTGTTCCTTGATCCAGGTCCCCGATTCGCTGGCGACGAGTTTCCGTCCGGAAACGTGCGCCGCCGAAGAAGAAAATTTCGCGATCAACGGATTCTTATCGTTGAGAAAAAATTCCGTTTCGGGAACGTCGGCGGCGGCGTAAACGTCCAATAAATTTCCCGGCGAACCGTGCGCCTCGTTCCGTGTGATCGCTCCCCGTTTGCGGCTCCAGTCGGTCCAGACTTTCGTGTAATCGAGATGCATCTCGGCGACCGTTTTGCGGTAATCCGCCTTCACCCGGCAAACACGGTCCTCGTCCCCTTTTCCGGCCAGCGCAACGAGCTCGTCCTGCAATTTGTATCCGCGACGCTTTTCGAAAACGTCCCATAAATCGTCCGACCAGTTGTTGTCGTATTCGTACGAATCGTGATAAATCGCACGGGGAAACAGTTTACCGACGTCGTGTCCCTTGAACTTTTCGTCGAACCAACCGACGTAGTTCGAAATCGCCCTGACCGAATACGGGTTGAGCATCTGTCCTTCGCCGCCGGGAGCCGCCCGCTTCACGGCCCGGGTTTTGTATTTCGGAACGATTTCGATCTTGCCGTCCTTTTCGGTCAGCGAGATTTTCATGTTGGCGTTCGCTTCGGACACCATGGGCCCGCCGAAGCACCAGCCGGTTCCGAGCGTCATGTCGACGCCCATTCCGAGTTTGTCCGCTTCCGTCACGGCGAACTGCATCATTTCGATCCATTTCGGCGACATGAATTCGATGTGCCGATTTTCGTAACCTTTCGCTCCGTAGATCGGAATGATGTGCATGCCGCCGAGTCCGGCGTCGTGGAACTGTTTGAGCTTCCACGCAAGATTCGGCTCGTCGACGGCAGAACCCATCCACCAGGTATATCCCCACGGTCGGGCTTCCTTGGTAATCGGCGGCCAGAGTGTTTCCTCCGCGAAGAGAGTAATGTGCAGGAAAATAGAAAACAATGCCGTGAGAATAATTCGATGGAACATTTTCGGAACTCCTTGGGTGGATCGTTCGTTGTTTTCGAAATTCTATACCGTAGCACGGTAGGGCGGTTGCCTTCAGCCATGTCGACGTCGCCTTCCGTTGGTCGGCTCATCTTTCGTCAGTATTTGACTTTATGAAAAAAAGCGAAACGGCAAAATCTTTTCTCAAAATGTCAGTCGAATGGCGTTTCGCAGTATACCTGATCGAACCGGTTTTTGCCAGAAAGTATCAGGACGGTCGGCGAAAGGATTCTCAAATCGTTGTCGTCGATGTATATTGGCGGAAGGTTTTTCTTAAACACGACAGGAATTTTCGAGATGCGTTTGCCTTCCTTTCATCGATTCATCGTCGTTTTTGTTGTCCTGCTGTTCGTTGGCGTTTCGCTTTCGGCCGAGGAACCGTCGCTTCGGCAAGTCGTTGCTGACATTTCGCCCTGGTTGGTTCGAATCGATACGATCGGCGGCCTCGAAAAGGTCGGCGGCGAATTTGCCAACGAAGGGACAAGCACGGGGTTGCTCCTCGATAAAGACGGGTTTGTCCTGAGCAGCGCGTTCAATTTTCTTCACGATCCGACGTCGATCCTGCTTCGCTTCGCCGACGGCTCGAAAAAGGTCGCCCGGAAAGTCGCGACGGATCGCAACCGAATGCTGACGCTGCTCAAAGTCGATGGTTTCGATTCGACGTTCCTCTCCAAACCGTATTCGATCGTCACCAAAGAAGAAATCCGCGTCGGCGACCGCTGTATCGGCGTCGGTGTCGCCCTTTCCGGAGCGGAACCGAACATCGCGACGGGAGTCGTCAGCGGAAAGAATCGAATTTGGGGCAAGGCGATCCAAACCGATGCCGCTGTTGGACCGAACAATTACGGCGGTCCGCTGCTCGATGTTGACGGTCGGGTCCTCGGAATTCTCGTTCCGCTTTCGATGACCGCAAACACGACGACGGCCGGAGCCGAAACCTACGACGCCGGCGTCGGCCTCGCCGTTCCCATGGAAGACGTCCAGCGTTTCCTGCCCCGACTCAAGGAAGGAAAGGATCTCTTTCCCGGAACGCTCGGACTCGGTATGAAAGAGAATCGGATTTTTATCGGCGAAGCGATTCTCGACAACATCGTTCCCGGTCTGCCGGCGGCCGAAGCGGGACTCAAGCCGGGCGACAAAATCATCGCGATCGACGGCAAACCGATCGATTCCGCGTTGACGCTGTCGATGAACCTCCGCAACCGATATGCCGACGAAGAAATCCGATTGACGTTTCAACGAAATCACGTCGACAAAGAAATCATCCTGAAAACCGTCGCCCCCCAAGAATCGCCGTAAGGCTTCCAGCGGGCAAGTTCTCCAGAGCCCGACGCGTCAGCGAGGGAATGTGCTCAAAAAAAGCCTTACGGTTGACTCCACATATTTCGTTTTTCGGCCTTTGCGGCGTCTTCGGCGACGCGGAAGCGTTCTTTCATTCCTTTCGAAAAGCGATATTGAAGTTCCGCTTTGGCGAGCCCCTGCCGAATGAGCAATTCGTTCAAAAGAATCTCGCCGTCGGCGGTTTGGAGATAAACCATGGCGAGGTTCCGACCATATCGGTCGATCTGGTCGCCGTCGAAGGCGATTCGTACCCGGCTTCCGTTGTCGGCGATCACCTTTTTGGTAAACGCCGAGGCTTCCGGACCGAAAGGCTCCACGGGACTGTTCGGTTTGACGACTTCCGGCGTGTTGGCACCGATCAGCCGAATTCGATGCTTGCTTCCCTCGTCGTCCTGAACGTCCAGCGTGTCGCCGTCGGCGATATGAACGACCGCCCAGACGCCTTCCCGAAGCGGACTTTGCTTCGAACCGGACGCCGGAAGCGGAGCGTCGTCTTTCTGCAGCAGCTTGTCACGCAACTCCGGATTGACCAGACCAAGCACGAACAGGATGATGAGAACCGCGACAGCGCCGAGTCCTCGAGTGTAGGGTCGCAGCTTCAAATTATTCGAACGTCGTCGAGCCATTTTTTCGTCTCCTTGAAAAAGGGGCGTTTCCTTTCGTATCTCTTCAGTGGTTTAGGGGATCGAAACAACAGCCGAAATAAAGGCGTGCCCGTCTATCCCGACTGTTGTTTGTGAAATCCTATGAAAAATATGAAGAGACGTCAAGCTCGCAGGAAACCTGCACAACGGGGTCGAACAGTTTTTCATGGGGCTCTATTGCACCCCGTTGGGGTGCAGATTTTATTCGAGCCCCCAACCCGGGGGTCGCGCCGAGTACGGCTTACCCCTGGCTACACTGTTTCGCCCCGTTGGGGCTAGGATTCGAAACTCTCAACCACCCTTTTTTCGCAAACGCTCCCGCTTCTGGTGCGAGTCTCGAATCGACCGAATGGGCGTGATCTGCTCGCTTTTCTACGGCGACCAATGGGACCTCTATTGAAAATACGCCAGCTGATTGCCTACAAAACTTCCGCGCACCCCTTTCGATCCCCTCGCTGTCGGGTGGGTGTTATCGACTTCGGGAGAATGTTATACTGTTTCGTCGTCGCCCACCCGAAGATCTTTTCAAAACGCGGAGGATGTTTCCGATGTTCAAACAATATTCGTCGTTGACATTTTTTTTGAGTCTGTTTGTTTGCGTCGCCTTTTCGGAACTCCGCGCGGAAACGGTCCGTTGTGATGTCGTCGTGGTCGGCGGCGGTTCGGCGGGAATCGTTGCGGCGGCCCAAAGCGCCCGAGCCGGCGTCAAGACGATTCTGATCGAGTCCGGAACGCAACTCGGCGGTGCGGCGACCAGCGGCGGCGTCAACTTTCCCGGTTTGTTTCATGCTTGGGGAAAGCAAGTCATCGCGGGCATCGGTTGGGAACTCGTCGAGGAAACGGCGAGGCTCAACGGCGACACGCTGCCGGATTTTTCCGTGCCGACGGGTCGCTGGCATTGGAAACACCAAATTCGCGTCAATCTGCCGCTGTACGCCGCGCTGGCCGAGGATCTCTGCCTGAAATCCGGCGTCGAAATCCGATATTTCGAGTCTCCGATGAAGCTCACGCCGCTCAAGGGACAGGAAGACGGCTCGAATTGGCAAGTCCTGACCGCTTCACAGGGAGAAGAACGGACGATTCGTTGCAAGCAACTCGTCGACTGCACGGGAAACGGAGCACTCTGTGCCTTGGTCGGGGCGCAGCGGCTCCGGGAAGAGATCACGCAACCGGGAACATTTTCGTATAAAATTCAGTCCGACATTGATCCGTCGAAACTCGACAAGGCTGCGAAGGATGAAATTCAGGAACGTTACAAAAAGGCGGTCGCTGCCGGAGAGATCAAGGAGGGCGATGTTCGGGGGGGAATCATGGAATTTCTGAGAGACAGCGCAACGAACTACGTTTACGGGGCGGACAACTCAACGGGGCAACTTCGTTCGGAAACGAACATCCGAGGTCGCCAGGCAATGCTCCGGATGTTGAAATTCGTCCGTTCGTTGTCCGGTGGGGAAAACGCGAAACTCGTTTCCATGGCGGCGGAAGTCGGTGTCCGGGAAACCTGGCGGGTCAAGGGGCGGTACCTGATTACGGTCGACGATTACACCTCGGGAAAAGTCTGGCCCGATTCGTTGG
The DNA here is from genome assembly GCA_031548665.1 of Thermoguttaceae bacterium. Taxonomy (GTDB): domain Bacteria; phylum Planctomycetota; class Planctomycetia; order Pirellulales; family Thermoguttaceae; genus WRKP01. Next base: position 21,856 of record JAVBQW010000098.1, on the reverse strand, counting down.
CGTACGCTTTTTATCCGATCGATCTGCACGACAACAAGAAAGGGGTTGCTCCGGCTCATCTTGCCGAGGGAACCGTTGCGACGATTCCGCTCCGGGCCCTGCTGCCGGAAGGCGTCGACAACATGCTCGTCGCCGGACGTTGCCTGAGCAGCGACCGCTTGGCGAACTCGGCGTTACGTGTCCAAGCGACCTGTATGTCGGGTGGACAAGCGGCCGGAGCCGCCGCGGCGCTGGCCGCCAAACAAAACGTTGCGCCGTCCGCGCTGGATGTCGACGCCGTGAAAAAACTTCTCAAGGAATCGAAGGCGATCGTTCCGGAAAGCGACGGGAAACCATGAAACCGACCTCTCGTTTTCGCGTGATCGACTTCGCCGACATCCCGGGCGTTGCTTGTCCTTGCGGTACCGCGAGAAGGGCTTTCGCCGACGATCCGATGTATCCGGGAACGGTTCATCGAACGGACATCGCGCAAACGGCGAAGTCCCATTACCACAAGACCTTGACCGAGTTGTATTACATTATTTCCTGCGAGCCGGGAACCATGATGCAGCTCGACGACGAGCGGATTCCGCTGCACGCCGAAATGCTCGTTCTTATTCCGCCGAACACCGTTCATCGCGTGGTCGGTTCGGCGAAAGTTTTGATTACCGTGTCGCCGAAATTCGATCCGAACGACGAGTTCGTCGTCGAAGAGAATCCCCAATAATATCGTCGTTAGCCGCGTCGACCCCCGACGCGTGAAAAGACGGGAAAACAAAATTTCGTCATGAAAAATCCGTCGCGGATCCTGATCACCTCGGGACCGACCCGGGAATATCTCGATCCGGTTCGGTTTCTGAGCAACGCTTCGAGTGGTCGGATGGGCGTTGCGTTGGCCGAAGCGGTTCTCCAGCGCGGCGGCGTTCCCGTCATCGTCAGCGGACCGGTTTCGCTCCTTTATCCCGATGACGCCGAAATCCATCATGTCGAGACGACGGAACAGATGCTCGAACGTTGCGAGGCTTTGTTTCCGGATTGCGACGGCGTGGTCGGCGCCGCGGCTCCCTGCGATTTCAAGCCGGTTCTTTTTTCCGAGCAAAAACTGACGAAAGCGGATTCCGGCGGCGAATTTTTGTTGCGAATGGAGCCGACGCCGGATATTCTGGCGGCCCTCGGACGGATTAAGCGGACGGATCAATGGATCGTCGGCTTCGCCTTGGAAACGCAAAACGGCAGGGAACACGCCCTCGACAAACTCCGTCGCAAAAATTGCGATTTCGTCGTCCTGAACGGTCCGACGTCGATCGGCAACGACGACGCCTCGGTCGAAGTCTTCGACGCCCTCGGCCGCCGCGCCGTCGCGCTCCACGGATCGAAACACCGAATCGCCGCCGAGCTCCTTGCCTTGACGAAAGGAATTTTTTCTTGAAGACGCTTTTTTCCGAAGACCTTCGCCGTTTCGGTCCGGAGTCGCCGGGTGTTTCGATGGGACTCGACGAGTCCTTTGAATATTGCCGCCGATTGGCCGAAACTCATTACGAAAATTTTACTGTCGCGAGTTTTTTTCTGTCGAAGCGGTTGCGGCAACCGTTCCATGTCGTGTACGCTTATTGCCGTTGGTCGGACGATCTCGGCGACGAAATCGGCGGCTCCGAGGAAAACCGCAAGGAATCCCTCCGATTACTCGAATGGTGGGAGCGGGAACTCGACCGGTGTTTCGACGGGACGGAACCGCCGACCCATCCTATTTATGTTGCGCTACGGAAAGTCGCCGGGGAATTCGGTTTGTCGAAAAAACCATTCGCCGACCTGTTGGTCGCTTTTCGCCGGGACCAGACGCAACGGCGTTACGAAACGTTGGAGGACCTGCTCGATTATTGTCGTTGTTCCGCCGATCCGGTCGGCCGCATCGTGCTCCAACTCGGTTACGGGGCCTCGGGCGGCAAACCGTCGGCGCAGGAACTCGCATGGTCCGATTCGATCTGTACCGGGCTGCAACTCGCGAATCACTGGCAGGACGTCGCCCGGGATTTCAAAATCGGGCGCTGCTACATTCCCGGAGAGGTTGCATCTCGGTGCGGCATCGATCGCGAACGGCTTTCGGAAACCGACGATTTTCGCGACATGATGAAATTTCTCGTCGACGACGCAAGGACCCGGTTGCGTTTCGGGCAACCGCTCGTCGAATCCGTTCCGAAAATCATCCGCACGGAAGTTGCGTTGTTCCAACGGGGCGGTCTCGCCGTTCTCGATGCCGTCGAACGGTCGCGGTTCAACGTCTTGACGAAACGGCCCGTCGTTTCCCGCTGGACGAAGTTGCGTCTGCTCCTCGGCGTTCTGTTGGGACGCCGGAGTACCGGCTAAATGGAGATTACAACCCGAATTCGTCTTTTTTCGTAACTCGGACGATTTCGTCGACGGAGGTTTGGCCGAGCAGGGCTTTGCGCCAGCCGTCCATGCGGAGCGTTCGCATCCCCTCGGCGAGGGCGATTTTCTTGATCTCCCAAGCCGTGGCGTTGCGGCCCGTGACTTCCCGGACGGCGTTCGACGTTACGAGAAGTTCGTAGATTCCGCTGCGTCCCCGGTATCCGACCTGGCGACATTCCCTGCAACCGACGGGCCGGTAGAGTTTGCCGCCGCGGTCGCGGACCAGTTCGTCCATCGGAAAGTCCGGCGGTAGTTCGTTCGGATCGGGAACATACGCCTCCTTGCAGTGTTTGCAGAGATTTCGTACGAGCCGTTGCGCCATGACGGCTTCGACGCAACTCGATACGAGGAACGGTTCGACTCCCATGTCGATGAGCCGCGTATAGGCTCCGGCGGCGTCGTTCGTGTGGAGCGTGCTGAACACGAGGTGTCCGGTGAGAGCGGCCTGGACGGCGTTTTCCGCCGTTTCGAGGTCGCGGATTTCGCCGACCAAGACGATATCCGGGTCGTGACGTAAAATGCTTCGAAGCGACGCCGCGAACGTCAAACCGATTTTCGCGTGGACTTGAATTTGACTGATCCCAGCCAAACGATATTCAACCGGATCTTCCGTGGTAATAATCTTGGTGGAAGAATCTTTGATTTCCGTCAGCGAACTGTAGAGCGTCGTCGTCTTTCCGCTCCCGGTCGGTCCCGTCACGAGAATGATTCCATGCGGCAGGCGGATCAGGTTCGAAAACGTTTCATAAATTTGCGGATTCATGCCGAGTCCGGTCAGCGTGAACTCCATCGCGTCCTTGTCGAGGAGCCGCATGACGATTCCTTCGCCGTGGATCATCGGGATCACCGAGACGCGGACGTCGATTTCCCGTCCCGAAAATTTCAGTTGGATGCGGCCGTCCTGCGGCAGGCGGCGCTCCGCGATGTTGAGCTTCGACATGATTTTCAGGCGGCTGATGATCGCCGACTGGAATCGGTTGATCTCCGCCGGAAAATTCTGGACGTGCAGGACGCCGTCGATGCGGAACCGGATCGACAGCCCGTCGGATTCCGTTTCAATATGGATGTCGCTCGCCCGGGACTCGATCGCTTCGATCAGGATTTCGTTGACGAGTCGGATCACCGACGGCTCCTGGGCTTGTTCGGAAAGTTCGGAGCCGTCCAATTCGAGGTCGCCGAGGAGTTCGATTTCGTCCGATTTCGTCGCTTCGGCCCGTTGAGCCATGAGGCCGTCGATCGTCTCGCTGCCGACGCCGAGGTTTTTCTTGATCAGCTTCTCGATTTCGAGCTTCAACGCGAGGACCGGTTGGACCTGCATTCCGGTGATCGACGCGACTTCGTCCAGCGGATAGAGCTTCAACGGATCGCTCGTTGCGACGACCAGCATGTCTTCGTATTGGCCGACGGGAAAGATCCGCTCCCGGTGGATGAACCGGGTCGGAAACGTTTTCAGCAACGACAGGTCGACGGGATATTCGAGCAGGTCGACGTATCCGATGCCGAGTTCCTCGCCGATGTTTTTGAGGACGATTTCCTCGCTCAAGATTCCTTTTTGGACGGCGACCTGATCAATCCGTACGGAATCCCGCTGTCCGCCTCGCATCGCTTCGCGTTGGACGGCCCGCAGTTCAGCCAGTTGATCTTCGGTTAGTAGTCCCCGATGGAGAAGAATGTCGCCGGTTTCCATGAAACAATAAAAAACGAGCTGCGACCTGTGGTCGCAGACGGTTGAGTTGACGCCTGTTCTCTGCGACCACAGGTCGCAGCTCGTTAATTGGTCGTTAATCTGTCCTTAGTTTTCTTTTTTCTTTTTCTCTTCCGGTTCGATGCCCATTCGTTTTTCCCAGGCCCGTTTGGCTCGGTCGTAGGTCATCTGGCGACCGTAGGCGTTCAACTGCTCCTCCGTGAGAACCTCCTTGATCACCTTGCCGCATTTCAAATTGAGCTCCTGAAGATCGGGAATTTTCGTCTTGATATATTCCCGACGGTCCTCCGGCGTTGCGAATCGGCGGTCCTCCGGATTCGTGATCTTCTTTCGCTCTTCTTCAAGTTTTTTGTCGAGTTCGTCGAACGTTTTCTTCTGTTTGTCAGAGATTTTCAACTTTTTTTGCAGCTCGGCGTCGTCAAGCAACGCACAGAGGGCTCGGACGTTATTCTCTCGTTGCTTTTCCAAACTTTCGTTGCGCTTCTTCGCGGCCTCGAGCATTTGTTGCTGCCGTTGAATCGCCTGCATCTCTTGAAACTGTTTACGGCTCATTACCTGTTGCTGGGCCTCGCAGGGAAGAGACGCCAAGACAGCGAACACGATAAACGGCAAACTGAAAATTCGTTGCATGTTGATAGTCCTTGTCGGGATACCCCCAAGTTCCGCTGCGCTGCACTTGGGGCTCTTTGATTTTATTATTCTCTCGTCAGACCGATTTTTCTCTGGACGTCGTCGACGCCGAGCATGAGGACATCGCCTCTTTTTTGCTGTTCTTCCGTGAGGGTATTACGAACTTTTTTGGCGATCAGCGGCGTCATTTCCCGCACGGCGGCGTCGAACGCCTGGATATCTTGAGCCGTGTTCAGACCGCCCGCCCGGGACGTGATGATTGCGTTTCGCTTTTGATTGGCGTCCTCGGCGACGAGTTCAAGCTTTTCTCGTTGCTCACGGCTTAAGTTGAAAAACGTCAACAGGTCGAGGTCGACAACAGGCGTCTCAAACCCTCCATAAAGTTGGAAGACGACCTCTTGGGCTCGTCGAAACTGTTCAGGCGTAAGGAGAGCTTCCAAACGGGCTCGAAGCGGAATGCAGAGCCTTTCCATTTCGGTGGTCCGGGCCAACGCGATCATCACCGGCGTCATCCGGGGATTTTCTCGTCCGAGAACGAGCATCCGTTCGTGAAGCCGTTGCTTGAAATCGGTTGCTATTTCGTTGATCTTTTCACCCTGATCTTTTTTTATTCCGAACATTTCGCGGGTTTCAACGTCCATCAACAGGGCGAGAACGCTGACGGTTCCATGCGAACCGCCGAGAATCGAACGAATCTGCACGCCGGTGTAATCCCGGATCTCCGGTCCGCCTTGGATGAGGTTCTCCAAGACCAATTCAAGATATTCGTTGCCTCGGGCGTCGTGTTTGGGGATCCAGATGATCCCTCGTTTCGTGCCTTGAAGCAGGAACGAACCCTTTTTATAGGGCCGAGCCCGACGCAAATCGTTAATCGAAATCGAACCGCCTTCATAGTAATAGGTTTGGGCGATTCCTTGAACCGTCGATAGGAAGAGGCTCGCCAGAAGGAAACACGCAGTGATCGTCGATTTTTTCATGGTCGGAACTTCTGGTTGAAGAACAACGGGCGGAAAACAGAGTAAGGGCGTCGTCCAGAGACAACACCCTTACCATTTTAACATCCAAACCGAGAATCATCCATCGGATGGAGAGAAATCCGATAAGATGGGACGGAATTATTCTTTATCCGCCTTGGGAAACGCTCGACGCCGTTCACCTTCTCGGGCTGGGCGATTATTACCACCCTGACCGGGTTGCCAGGAATTAGCACCGGGACGATATTCGCCTTCCGGCGGCGGACCGTCGCCTCGGGGACCGCGACCGCCTCGATCACGCATCTGCTGCTGGAATTTTTCCCGAAGATCTTTTCCTTCTTCGGAAAGCTGAGCTGCCTTTGCTTTCTGTTCTTCGGTTAAAATTGCTTGGATTTTCTGCTCGGTCGCTTTTCGTAGTTCGTCGCCCTTTGCACGCATTTCGTCGCCAAGTTTACGGCGTTCTTCTTCCGATTTTTCTCGAAGCCCTCGCATTTTTTCGAACACTTCACGCATTGCCGCACCGCGTTCGTCTTCGATTGCTTTGAGTTTCGCCTTTTGTTCGGAAGTCAGCGAAAGGACTTCGAGAGTATCGGCGTTAACAAAGGGGCTGCTCAATCCACCGGAAATTTGGAAAACGAGAACTTTGGCTTTTTCCTGTTGTTCCGGAGTCAGCACCTGTTTGACTTTGTTCTGAGTTTCTTGTCGCCGCTTGTCCATTTCGGCTCGCATCTTTTCCATCTCTTCCGGCGACGGCGGCCCATCGGGACGCTGCGGTCGGTTTCCCCGATTTTCTTCGATAATCTTTTCGATCTTCTGGCTCTGTTCGTCGGTCAGGCCGAGCTGTTCTTTGACGTCCGAATTTCTCAACAGCATTCCGATTCCGGCTCCTGGCTCGGGTCCACCCGGACCGCCTCCCGGTCCTCGACCACGTCCGCCGCCTCCCTGACCCGGTTGGGCTGAGGCAATCACACTCAATAACACGACGGCAACGAGGACCGTCGCCCCAAAAAACATCACTTTTTTCATTTTGTTTCTCCTTGAATCGCGGATGATCAGTAAAAATTTCAACAAGTTCGAGGGAACGAGCGCCTTCGGTAGAATCAAACGTCGAGACGTTGCGAAAGTTCCGAAAAATTTCCTCCTGAAAAAAGCAGATTTCCAAACAAAGGCGGAAGAACCGCCCGCCAACGTCTTACCGACATTGCCTATTCTTAGGCTTTCGCTCGAAAGTTTTATTCTCGGTTGGCAGTCAGTGTTGAGTGATCGGTGTAGAGTACCGATTTGGCCAAATCATCCAATACGGTACTCTACACTCTACACTTTGTACTCTACACCCCTCTGTTTGGTGGGTATGTTTTTTCGAGCGAAAGCCTTATCGGCTTAATTTTTTCCACGCGGCGAATGCGGCGACGCCGCCGACGATCAGTCCGGCGCCGGCGATCATGATGATCTGGGACGTCGACGGCATACCGCGGTACAGGCCGTAATAGAGTCCGAAGCAGACGCCCATTACGGTAAAGTTGAAGGCGACGATCGTCGTTTGGAGACGGTTCTTCTTTTCTTCGTCGCTCATCGGCTCGATCGATTCGACCTTCCCCTCTCCTTTGGAAGCCGTCGGTTGAGCGGCAACGGTCGCGGTGCTTCCATCCTTCTTTCGAACGAGTTGTACGGCATCGCGGGGATAGTATTTTGCTATAGCGGCATTGATTTCCGCCGGCGTACAAATCGTACTCCGAACCGGCATTCCAAAGAGCATTCGGAGTTCTTCCTCGACGTCCGGATTGACCGGTTTCGGCGACGTGAGCAGGAGTTGTCCCTGATCGACCATCAGGGGAACGAACGAATGCTGCCGGGCGGTATTCGGATTGATTTGCGGAGCGTATTCCTCGTCGACGCCGATATCCGTCAGGCTGACGAACGGCAAGCCGATGGATTCGGCATACGCCAGCATTACGACTTCCGGGGCGGCGAGCTTCTGTTGCAGAACCGCTTCGTGGAGGTCGATACCGGTCGCATTGGAGTAGTTTTTGACCGGTTTCATCTTGTCGGCGGAAACGATGTTACCGGCGAGGAGAATTTCCTCCAGCGACCGGCGAGCCTTCTGTGTTTCGACTTTACGACCGAGCGAAATGTCGTATTCGAGTTTTCGAGCCGCATCCGTCAGGCAGAGCATTGCCTTGGCCAACTCATTCAAAAGGGCCTGCGACTCCGCCATGTAATCGCCGGTTGCATATTTCCGAACATGGGCGTTCAGATCGCGATAATTCTTGCGAATTTGTTCCACGTTATCCTCGAACGGCTTCAATCGAAGAAGTTGATAGAACGTGAGCGGCCGATTCGGTTCTTGAATACCGAGCCAATCCTTGTAAACGTCGATGTTCGCTTTGGCCATGAGACGTGGTTCGTGGTTCGTGGTTTATGGTTTGCAGTTTACGTTATTTTCCCGAATCGGTTCCCCATTGTCAACAGACGCTAAAAATGTCGTGTCGCGGATTGAAGTTCCGCATGTTTCGACGTACAATGTCCCCATGATGAAACACCAGACTCATGGAAATCCGCTCAGTGCCGTAATGGAAGATTACCTCGAAGTGATCTACCATCTTGTCCGGGAACATGGTTTCGCCCGATCCGGGCAGATTGCCGGACAACTCGGCGTTCACAAATCGACGGTCACGACGGCCCTGCATTCCTTGGAAACGCAAGGATTCATTGATTACGCTCCCTATCGCGACGTCACGCTGACCGCCAAGGGCGAAAAGGAGGCCGAAGGAATCGTTCGGCGACACGATCTCCTGTTTCGACTGTTGCACGAACTCCTCGGTGTCGATCGGGCCGAAGCGGAAGTTTTGGCGTGCGAAATGGAACACTCGCTGCCGCCGACCGTCGTCGACCGCTTCGCCGCGCTCGTCGAAAAGGCGCTCAAGAAAAAACGGAAAGAAAAAAAGTCGATCGCAGATTGAGAAAAAGAAGCGACATATTGCGAGAAACCTTTAATTCACCGTCCCCTCTCCCTCGGGAGAGGGTTAGGGTGAGGGGCTCTGTGGTCGAAATTTGATACGACGACAAGAAAACCAATGGCTTGAATACTTTTTCTCCCTTTCGTTAGGTTAACGTCGAACGCCCCTCACCCTAGCCCTCTCCCAAGGGAGAGGGGAGGGGTATCAATACGTGTTCAAAGCTTTGCCGTCAAATTACATTGCCGCTTCGAAAATCTTTGTAATATCGTCGGCGGTTGCTTTGCGCGGATTGGTGGCGACGCAAGCGTCTTTCAAGGCGTTGCCAACCATGGTTGGAATGTCCGCCTTGTCGACTTTTCTGCCGTACTTTTTGCCGAGAGCCGTCAAATTGGGAGCGATGCCGACATCGTTCGACAGGGTTCGAATTGCCGCCAGGCAGACTTCGGCCGCCTCCCGATCGGAAAGCCCCTCGACGTCTTCCCCCATCAGATGGGCGAGAGTCGCGAACTTTTCCAGTCGGGCGATCAGGTTGAATTCCTGAACATGCGGCAGCAGAACCGCGTTGCATTCGCCGTGCGGCAAGTCGTAGAATCCGCCGAGTTGATGGGCCATGGCGTGGACGATGCCGAGGCTTGCGTTGTTGAACGCCATTCCGGCAAGGTATTGGGCGTGACACATCGCATCCCGGGCTTCGAGATTATCGCCGTCGGCGACGGCTTTGCGAAGAAACTGGAAGATCAGTTCGATCGCTTTATCGACGCAGGCGTCGGTCATCGGGGTTGCCGCCGTGGAAACATAGGCTTCGACGGCGTGGGTCAGGGCGTCCATCCCGGTTGCGGCGGTCAGCGCCGGCGGCATGCCGACCATCAGGAGCGGATCGTCGATCGCGACGGCCGGCGTGACGCGCCAGTCGACGATCGCCATCTTGACCTTCCGTCGGGTGTCGGTCACGATGCAAAACCGCGTCATCTCGGAAGCAGTTCCTGCCGTGGTGTTGACGGCAAGGTACGGCGGAAACGGTTTGGTCGATTTGTCGAGTCCCTCGTAATCGTAAATCTTGCCGCCGTTGGCGACGACCAGACCGATGCCCTTGCCGCAATCATGGGCGCTGCCGCCGCCGAGCGTGATCAGCGAGTCGCAGCCGTTGTCGGCGTAGACCGCGGCACCGTCGTGAACGTTTTGGTCCGTCGGATTCGGGACCGTTTCATCGAAGACAACGTGGGAAATCCCTTCCGCGTCGAGAAGATCCGTGATCTGTTTCGTCAGGCCGCAGGCGGTGATTCCCTTGTCCGTCACGAGAAGTGGTTTCTTCGCGCCGAGAAGCTGAAATCGTTTCGGAATTTCTTTGGCGGCGCCGACTCCGATAAGCGTCACGCAGGGAATGAAAAAGCCGTAAACCTGTTCGCGAATCGACATGGCAAACTCCTTGAAGGGAAAAGGGGAACAAACGGAAGACGTCGAATACCGAACATTTTCCCAAAACGGTCGAACGATGTCAACCATGTCGCTTTTTTCCGTTGACGGTGTATAATGGATCGGTCGACAAATTTCGAATTCAACCCCCAAGGAAGAAAAATCATGTCAACACTCATCCTGAAACAAGCTCCGGAGTTCAAGACGCAAGCCGTCATGCCGAACGGAACGTTCAAAGAAGTTTCTCTCTCCGATTACAAAGGCAAGCACATCCTGCTGTTCTTCTATCCGCTGGACTTTACGTTTGTCTGTCCGACCGAGATCATCGCGTTTTCCGAAGCGAACGCCGAATTCGAAAAACTCGGTGTCCAAGTTCTCGGTTGTTCGATCGACAGCCAGTACACGCATTTCGCGTGGATCAACACGCCCCGGAAGGAAGGCGGCCTCGGGGGTATCACGTTTCCGTTGCTTTCCGACCTGAATCGAAGCATCGCGGAGTCCTACGGTGTCCTGACGTCCGACGGTTTCGCCCTGCGCGGCCTGTTCTTGATCAACAAGGACGGTCTCGTCATGCACAGTACGGTCAATGCGCCGCCGATCGGTCGCAACATCGACGAAGCCCTGCGCGTCGTCAAAGCCCTGCAATTCTTCGAAAAGAACGGCGAAGTCTGTCCCGCCAACTGGACCGAAGGAAAAGCCGGAATCAATACCGAGAAGAGCAAAGAATTCTTCGCGAAGGAGTATAAATAGTGCTTGTATTGGAAAGTGTTGAACCTTTTCCGTCATCCCCGCGAAGGCGGGGACCTAGAGAATAAATTTCAATCGGTTCTTGCACACGTTATTGACGGATGCAAACGATTAACGATATCTTTCGTCTAGGTCCCCGCCTTCGCGGGGATGACGGTTTTTACTTTTCACAGGATGTCTGGTTCTGATTCTATTACTCTCTTCCCATGCATTCTTTCGACATTTTGATCATCGGCGGCGGTCCGGCCGGATATTCGGCGGCGATTTGCGCTGCGCAGCGGGCCGGGCGCCAAGGTTTGAACATCGGGCTCGTCGAGTCGCGGCAGCTCGGCGGAACCTGTCTCAATCGCGGCTGTATTCCGACGAAGGCGCTGCTTGATACGGCAAGCATTCTGGATTCGTTGGAAAACGCTTCCAAACGGGGAATCGACGTCAGCGGCTCCGTCGGCGTCGACATGAAAAAAGTCCTCCGATGGAAGGAACGGATCGTCAAAAAGATGAGTACCGGCGTTGCCGTGCTGCTCCGCGAAAACGACGTTCCGGTGATCGAAGGAAAAGCCGTTGTCTCCCAAACGGCGGAAGGATTTCAGGTTTCCGTCACGAAGAACGACCAAACGGATCAATACACGGCGAAAAAGGTAATCTTTGCCGCCGGTTCGACGCCGACGAGAATTCAGTTGCCCGGCTTGGATGATCCGATGCTTGCGGGCCGAATCCTGACGAGCGACGAATTGCTGGATCTCGATTTCGTTCCAGAAAAGTTGCTCGTTCTCGGCGGCGGCGTGATCGGAATCGAATCGGCTCGAATTTTTCGAAGTTTCGGCAGCGAAGTCCGAATCGTCGAGGCCCTGCCGCGACTCCTTCCGTTTTTGGACGCCGATGTTTCCGCCCTGTTGACGAAAACACTCCTTGCGAGAAAAGTCGGCATTACGACCGGCGTCCAGGCAACCGATGTTCGCGGCACCGAAAACGGTTTGGTGTTGAGCCTTGCAAGCGGTGAAGAAATCGAGGCAACTCATCTTCTGGTCGCCGTGGGGCGTTCGCCGAATGTCGACGGAATTTCGCCGGAACTCAAAACGGCCCTGAATTCGGACCGACGCGGATTCCTGCCCGTCGACGCCCGGATGCGAACGACGGTTACCGGTTTCTTCGCTCCCGGCGACGTCAACGGTCGCTGCCTCTTGGCTCACGCCGCGATCGAAATGGGCCGTATCGCTGCCGAAACCGCTGTCGAAGAGTTAGGAAAAAACGTCGACAGCGAATCGGCTTTGGAAGAATACCGACGCCGAATTTTGGAAAAACCGAGGAACGACGAATTGCCGAGCAAAGATACCGATTTTTTTCCGTTTTACGTTCCGAGTTGCGTTTACGGCGAACCGGAAATCGGCTCCATCGGTTGGACCGAGGAACAGGCCCGGGAACGTTTCGGCGACCGGATTCGAGTCGGTCGCTTTCCCTTTGCAGCCAACGGCCGAGCCGTCGCGGCGGGAGTCCAGGAAGGCTTTGCCAAGGTCATTCGTTTGGCGGATTCGAACCGCGTTCTCGGCGTTCACCTGATCGGTCCCGGAGCTTCGGAGTTGATCAACGAAGCGTCGACGATCTTTTCCCTTGACGGTCTGGTCGATCAATGGGCGGCGACGATCCATGCGCATCCGACCTACGGCGAAGCCTTGGCGGAAGCCGCCGCCGATTCGCTGGGCGCGGCCCTGCATCTGCCGCCAAGGAAAGTGTAGAGTGGAGAGTGATCAGTGTAGAGTTCGTGTACACAACTCTACACTCTACACCCTCCACTCTACACTTTCAGCAGAACGGCGTTTCCGTTGTAAAAAATCCCGGCGACGGCTCCGGTCATGAAACAGGCCAGCGTTGCGACGGATAGAGCCTTCCACGCAACGGCCGCGATGTCGGTCCGGCGTTCCGGAGCCAACGCGGTCGCGCCGCCGACGAAAATCGCCATTGAGGGAAGATGCGAGAAGCCGCAAAGGGCGTACGCCGCAATCACCGCCGAACGATTTTCAATGGTTCCCGAAGCGATCAGGTCGGAGAGCATGAAATACGCCGGAACTTCCGTCGCGATCATCCGGATGCCGAGCAATTTTGAAATCGCCGGAATGTCGACAACGGGAACTCCCATGAGCCAGACGAATGGATAAAAAACGTAACCGAGAAGCCCTTCGATGGACCAGGCCGCCGTCCAACCGAACAGCGGGTTGATTTGGTTGCCGCACCAACCAAAAAAAGCGTTGGCGATCGCGAGGAGTCCGACGACGGCGATCAGCATGCACGAGATTCCGACGATCATCTTGAAACCGACTTCGCCGCCGCCGAGCACCGCTTCGATGAGCGAGTTTTCCCGTTCGACATGCAGCTCGACGTCGACGCCGAGCGTTTCCGGTTTTTCCGTTTCCGGAACCGCGAACTTGGCGAGCAGGACCGCCGCCGGAACCGACAGAATCGACGCGGAAACCAGATGTCCCGCAATCGACGGCAGCGTTTCCCGCAACGCGCCGACGTAGATTCCGATGACGTTCGCGGAAATCGTCGCCATGCAGGTCGACAGGACGACGCAGTATTCGGACCGGGTCAACTTCGAGAGGCAGGGTCGAATCGCAAGCAGGGATTCGTTGCCGACGAAAACATTGGCCGTCGCCGCCAGCGATTCCGCGCCGGAAATTTTTGTCAGGCGGGAAAAAATTGCCGAGAAAAGTTTCAACAACCGGCCCATGATTCCGACGTGATAAAGAATCGCGAGCAGGGCGGAGATCACGAGAATCGTCGCAAGTCCTTGGAAAAAAAGGAGAAAGCCGATTCCGTTCTTTTGCGTTGCGGCCGGATCGGCGAGCGAACCGAACACGAATTTCGGCCCTTCCAACGCCGCGTCGACCGTTGCGATCACGACGGTGTTCAGTCCGGTGAACACGTTCTGGCCGATGGAACTCTTGAAGACGAACAACGCGAAAAGAAATTGGAACGCAAACGCCCAAAAGACGAGCCGCAGGTTGATCGCCTTGACGTCGCGGGAAACGAGCCAGGCAAGAACCGTGAAAACGAGGATTCCGAGAAAAGGGATGTATTGCATGGAATAGAACATTTGTTCGGATCGTTCAGTTAACAGCAGCCGGAATGGAGGCGTACTCGCCGTAATGACGGTTCATGACGTTTCCACCGTCAATCCGGCTGTGTACCCGAGCCGGGTAGGGCTGTCGGCTTCGCCCTCTGCTCTCCGGGACCACAGGTCCCGGCTCGTAATGAACAGTCAAAAAACAACATGCTCAATCTCCAAACCGTTTTGCGATTCAACCCCCGAGTTACGGCGGAGTACCGCCTCCACTCGGGGCTCTTTGGGCAATTTGATTGTTGACTGTTTCTAAGTATTCGCTGCCGTACTACTTTTTTTCCATCTTCCAGTCGAGTCCGTTCAGGATCGAGCCGTCGGGAAGTTTGAACGGTTGGTCGCCGAAGTTTACCGTAACGGTCACGCCGTTTGAAAAGATCGATTGCTGGACCATCCGGTCCGTCGAAAGGATTTTGTGGTCGACCATTTCGGCGTACGCCGTCGCTCGGGACACCGGTTCGGCCGTTTTGTAACTTTCCACGAACTTTTCCTTGTTTTCGTCCCAATTTTTCCGCGTGAACATATACATCGGCGGCGTGCCGTACAGGGCGTTGAACAAATCCCGTTTTCGCCAGACTTTCGGCAGCTTATTGTTGTAGTCGCCCCAATACCATTGGGCGACGACGCAATCATGGTAGACGAGTTCCCAGAGCGGCAGCCGCAGCGCCGGATTGACTTGGAACCATTCGATTTGCGGCGGAACCTCGTCCCAAATCCGGATCATGTCGCGACCGGACTCAGGAACACGGTACGGACCGAGACTCAGCATCCCCTCATAGTAATCGCAGAACGGTACCGAGGCGTCGTGTCCGGTTTCGCTGCCGCAGACCAATCCGAGGTCGCCGATCAGCTTGAGCAGCTCCATTTTGTGCTTTTTGCTGTCGCTCCGAGTCATCGGGTGGTCCGGATGATAGCATTCGAACCACGGCGCGGCGACCGTCGTGTCGATAAATCGGCAAGTATAGGGTTTCGTTTCGAGTTCCTTCGAGATCCGTTTTTGGGCGTAGGGAACCGCCTTGGCATCGCAGATCACGGCGCAGGGAATACGTGGTTTCGTTGTATCTTTCGTCTCGACTTCCCAGCCTTTACGCCAAGTTCCGTCGGCGGCGGCCCAGTTGATGTCCTGCGGCCAGGCGTCGGTCGTCCAATCGCCGTGAACGTATCTCACCTCGCCGAAACGCGACGGGTCCATGATGTCCTGATAAATGTCGTAGCGGCTCGTCAGGACGTTCGGCAGCGTGTTCAGCTCGGCGAGTTCCTTGGCGTTTCCGCCGCCGCTCCAAAGGATTCGGTCCATGCCGAGGCTCTGCATCTCTTTGACGAGGGCGATTTTCATGTCAGTCCAGTCTTGTCGATTGGCGATCCAGTCCCAACCGAAACACCAGATATTGGCCGCCCCGAGCAGTTTGTCGATGTTCGGATTTTTCTTGACCTTTTCGGTGAAGGGAACCCAGAGACCGGTTTCTTTGGCGTGCTGCCGATACCGTTTGCAGACGGCGACGTGTCCGCCCTTATCGAAGAACGCGAACCGCAGCAATCTCGGGTATCGGAACTCCTTCATCGACGGATCCCACGAAGCGTTGACCTGAAGCAGCTTGTCCGGGTTCGGAATGATTTCGATGGCAGCGTCGTCGGCGGTTTCGAGAATTGCGACCATTCCGGCGCCGGTTGCGTCTTCGACCTGTCCCCAGAACGCCATACAGATTCCGTGACCGCCGTAGGCGACCAGGCGGCGAACCTCGATGTCCTGTTCCTCGACCGGATAGCTGATTCCTTCGTTCATCGGGATGATCAGCCGGTCGCCGGATTTCGACGCGAACGGAGCCGGAAACGGCACGGCGCCGGCCATTGGACCGTTGCCGTTGAGTTGGACCAGCAATTCCGGTTTATCCGCGTCCAACGACAGTTCGACGCCGTACTCGACGAGCGTTTCCGTGTTGAGAAGTTGGAACGACGTCTTTTTTCCGTCGACCGGTCCCGGCACGACGACGAAATTCTTCGTCGTCGGCTGTTGCGACCAAACTCGACCCGTCCGTTTGTCCGTCACGGAAAAAGTTCCTTCGGCCGTTTGGACGTCGAGTTTCAAGAACTTGTTTTCCTCACGAATCGGCTTGGCATCCTTCGGCGAGGCGATGTCGCGGAAGCCGGTTCTTGCAACGGTAAAGTCGTCGACCCATAGCGTCGCGGGACCGTCTCCCATCAGGCGGGGCTCAATCGTTTCAATGCCTTCAGGAACGATAAACACCGTTTTGACGAGCGTCCACGGCATCGTTCCGCGAACTTCCTTGTCGGCGTAACTCCACTGGACGACGTCTTCGCCTTGACGTCGCGTGACAGCGGCGAGCGCTGCGCTGCCCTTGCCGCCGAACTTGATCCATGCCGAGATTTCAAAGACGTCGCCCGGCTTGACGGGGATCCGCTTGCCTTCACTGAGCGCCCAATCCAGTTCGCCCATATGGACGATTTTGAGGGACTCCCTGCCGTCTCGTTTTTCCGCGGCGTCTTTGGACGAGGTGATCGCCTGAGCGTCCCGGGACCAGAGTCGACCGTTTTCCATTTTCCATTCCTCGGCGAAAGTCGACGCGGAAAGGAACAGCAAACACAATGCGAACGCCGAAAGCAGAAGTCGTCTCATGTCGATTCAAAAGGGTTAAAGGATCATATTCGTTTGGCGATCCGTTTGCGTTTTAGGGACCTGCCGTCCAGGCGTACCGTAAACCCCGTAAACTGTGTTTCGCTGATTACTGTTCCGAAAGCGAATCAAGCCGCACGCCGTCGACCGTCCGCCACGGACCTGCCGTCGGGGAACGATTCATCGATCAGCCGACCATCATATTCTGCCGCGAATTGTTTTTCAAGAGTTGAAAAGGCGCCCTGCCATCGAACGCCAAAATCGGCAGTCTGCTTTTCTTCGGCAGGATAATTCGATAGAATCGACGGATCGGTTGTTTCGTTTTCTCAAAAATCACCATTCCATAAAAGGACGAACGATGAACCATTCGAAGACATTCCAACACAATCGCCGTGATTTTCTGGCTGCCGGTCTCGCCGTGGGCGCTCTTTCCGGGCTCGCGCTGACTCCGTATGCCGTGAAGGCGGACGACGCGACCGCTCCGCTGCCGATTGATCAACGGACAACAGCGAAGCTGCGGCTTTGTAGTCAACTGCGCGGTTGGATTCCCGGTAAGGGCGACGCCGAAAAGATGAAGCAGATGAAGGATTGGGGCATGGAAGCCGTTGAAGCTGGCGGCGGTTTGGGCGACAATCACGACAAGGCCAAGGAATTCAAAAAAATGGCCGACGATGCCGGATTGAAAGTCAGCGTGATCTGCTGGGGCGCCTGCAACGGCGAGCCGTGTTCCGCCGATGCCGAAGAAGCTCAAAAGGGCGTCGATAAAATCAAGAAAGCCCTTGATGCCGCCGCGATCCTCGAATGCAACGGCGTGATCTACGTTCCCGCTTTCAACAATCACCAGGCCCGGATCAATCGCACCCACCAGGAAATCCGTAAAGCGCTCATCGACATTGATCCGAACACCCGGGAAGTCAAGGGCGGTTTCCTCAAGGTCGTCGGCGACTACGCCGCGAACCTCAAAACCAACGTGATTCTCGAACCGCTCAACCGGAAAGAAGCGTGGTTCCTGCGTCAAATCGGCGACGGCGCGTCGATCTGCCGCGACTGCCAGAGCGAGGGCGTCAAGACGATGGGCGACTTCTATCACATGTTCTACGAAGAAACCTGCGACATGGGCGCGTTCATTTCCGGCGGAAAATTCGTCAAACACGTCCATTTCGGCTGCGGAAACAAGCGGATCATGCCGGGACAGGATCCCGCGCAGTCCTTCGTCTCCGGCTTCCGCGGCCTGAAGTTCATCGGATATCAGGATTTCATGAGCTTCGAATGCGGCTGCCTTGGCGGCGACGATAAGGGAGCCGTCGAAGTTCCCAAAGTCCTCGACTTCATCAAGAAGAGCTGGGAAGAAGCGTGAGATTTACGCGATGAGAATGATATACCGAAAACGGCTGTATCAAGATAGCGAAATAATATTCGTCAAATAACAGCCGGAAAGGAGGCGGTACTCCGCCGGATTGACGGCCGAGACCGTCATTACGGCGAGTACGCCTCCATTCCGGCTGTTGTTATACCGTGCTACGGTATAACAAGGACAAAGGTTTCAGGAAATCGAATACGGCGTTCGTTGTTCCCTTGCCTGCATGGCTTTCGCTTCGGCGTCGTTCGTGATTTCTTCTTTTTCCGGGTCCCATTTCAAGGGGCGACCGCCGAGTCGGATCGAAATCACGGTCAACTGGCACGGCGTCAGGCTGCGATGTCCGATTTCGGCTGGGGCAACCGGCATTTCACGGGACTTCACGCAGTCGAAAAAGTTCTTCATATGAATCTCGCTGGGACGGACGCGCCAGGCGTCGGCGGGCAGCGGATTCTCGGCGAGTTCTTCCGCCGCTTTTCCGTACACATTGGCCCGGTTCACGAAAATCCGCCCTTTGTCTCCGATGAACATCACGCCGTTACGGTCGCAGGTCTTCACCTCGTCGGAAACGTCCTTGCCAAACATCCAATCGAGCTGTTCCTTCGACAGTTCGGTGTGGGGTTCCGTCGGCCAGCCGTAATTGTACCGGGCGGCCATCGAGGTGAAAAAGAGCACTTCGATTCCATTGGCGTACATCAATCGGGCGAAGAAGCGGTCCGGCACGTCGTAGCAGTTTTCCTTTCCTTCGTTCGGGAAGATGCCGCGTCCCTCAATGGAAATCGGACCGGTATTTTCCGTGTCCATGCCCCATTGCGCGATGTCGAAATGGTGGTTTCCCCAGTCGGCGGCCATACTGCCGCAGTAATCGAACCAGCCGCGGAACGGACTGTAGCGTCTCGGCGTGAACGGTCGGAGCGGCGACTGTCCGCAAAACATGTCCCAATTCAGTCCTTCCGGAATTTCTTCCTGGGGAAACGGACCTCCCTTCATGCTGAGAAACGGAATCGCGACCCAAACCTGTTTCAGTTTGCCGACGCGACCGTTTCGGACCAGTTCGACCGCTTCCTGGAACGGCCTTGGATGCTTGCCGCCGTCGAAAAACTGCTTCGCGCTTCGTTGTTGCGTGCCGAGTTGGAAAACGCGACCGGATTCCTTGACAACTTTTCGCAGCAATTTTCCTTCTTCGATGGTCAGCGAGAACGGTTTTTCGCCGTAGACGTCGCGGCCGGACCGCAGGGCGTCGATATTGATTTTCGTGTGCCAATGATCCGTCGTCGCCTGAACAATCACGTCGATATCGTTCCGTTCCAGAAGCTTGCGGTAATCCTGATACGTCGCGACATCCGGTTTGATTTTGGCGGCGTGCCGTTTTTTCGCGGCGTCGATCTTTGCCGTGTTGACGTCGCAGAGCGCGACGATGTCGCCGTACTCGGCGGCGAATCCAGCGTCCGTTTGTCCCATGCCGCCGAGCCCAATGACGCCGACACGAGGCCGGTCGTTCTTCGATTCCTGTCCTTTGACAGCCGGAGCGGTAAATGTGTAAGCGGCCCAAACGGCGGCGGATGCTTTCGCCGTGTCCTTCAAAAATCGACGTCGATTCGTGTGTTGCATGAGAGATTCGGGGGCAAGAGGAATTTAGCCGGTACTCCGGCTCCAAATTGATTCAATACATGGAATATACTCGGTTTCAACGGAAAAGTATAGCAAAGGCTTTATCCGGGGATTGCAGCGGAGTACCGCTTTCATCCCCGGCTCTATGTGGGGGTTGTCGACCTCTTTTTTTCATCACTCGGGTTGCATTTTCCGTCTCGGATGGAGATAATGCAAAAATTCTCATAGAACCGTTTTTGCCAAGGAGCTCAGATAATGTTTCGCCCGATACGATGCCTGACGACGCTGGTCGTCGTTTGTCTCGGCGGTCTTCTCGTTGCCGCTGAACCGTCCTTTAAATCACCGTATGGTTTGATCGCGACGAAAGACGGATCGAAACTTTACGTTCTCCATCACGAAGCCGATGAAGTCGCCGTCGTGAACATCGCGGAGAATAAAGTCGTTCAGACGATCCCCGTCGGCAAGCAACCGAACGCCTTTTCGTTGAGTCCCGACGAAAAAATGCTTTACGTCGCCGTCGGCGGCTCTCGGGGATTTTTACAAGCGGTCGATCTCGCTTCCGGAAAAATCGTCAAGGAAGTCCCGGCGGGACATTCGCCGTGGGGAATTTCCGTGACGCCGGATAACACGAAGATTTACGTCAGCAACCGTTTCAACGGCGACGTCTCGGAGTATTCCCTTCCCGACATGAAACTCGTTCGTCGGATCAAGACGATTCGCGAACCCCGTGCTTCGGTCGTCACGCCGGACGGCAAGACCGTGTTCGTGCTCAATTTCCTGCCGGACGATCCGAACAACGTGCCGGAAAATCCCGACGCCCTGATCGACGTCGCCGCCGAAATCACGGCAATCGACACCGCGACCGGCGAAACGAAGAATATCCGTTTGCCGAACGGAAGCCATAGTTTGCACGGAATCTGCATTTCACCGGACGGCCGCTTCGTTTACCTGACGAGCATCCTCGCGCGATTCCAGATGCCGACGACGCAACTCGAACGCGGTTGGATGAGCACCAACGGCATCGGAGTCATCGACGCTCAAAAACGAGAATTCATCAACACGGTGTTGATCGACGACGTCGATCTTGGAGCCTCGAATCCGTGGGGAATCACGACGTCCGCCGACGGCAAACAGATTTACGTCGCGGCTTCCGGGACCAACGAATTGATTATCGTTGACACGGAGCCGATGCACAAAAAATTGGACGCGATGCCCAAAGACACGGCAACCGCCGACCCGAACTCCCAATACGGCGGCGGCGGAAGTTCCTCGGCGAAATCCAGCGACGTGCCGAACGATCTGGCGTTTTTGGTCGGCATGAAAAAACGCGTCAAACTCGACGGCAAGGGACCGCGTCCCGTCGTCGCCGTTGGATCGAATGTCTATCTCGGCATGTACTACGACGATACGCTGCAAAAAGTCGATCTGAACGCTCCCGGTGGTCCGAAAGGCACCGAAATCGCCTTAGCGGCGAAGCCCGCGATGGACGACAAACGGCTCGGCGAACTTTATTGGAACGACGCGACCATTTGTTTCCAACTTTGGCAAAGTTGCGCAACCTGTCATCCAGACGGACGAATGGACGCGCTCAATTGGGACCTGCTCAACGACGGTCTGGGAAATCCGAAAAATGCCAAAAGTCTGCTTTGGTGCTATAAATGTCCCCCGGCGATGTGGGAAGGCGTTCGAAAAACCTCGGAACACTGCACCCGAACGGGATTTCAGTATATTCTGTTCTCGATGCCCGACGAAGAAAAATGTCTGAAGATCGACGCCTATTTGCATTCGCTGGAACCGTTGGAAAGTCCGTATCTCGTCGACGGCAAGCTCAGCGAAAAAGCTGAACGGGGTAAGAAGGTTTTTGAGGATCCGAAAGTCGGCTGTGCTAAATGTCATCCGGCGCCGCTGTTCACCGATCTGAAATTGCACGACGTCAACAGCAAGGTTTATTACGATCGGAAACCCGCCTTTGACACGCCAACGTTGGTTGAAGTCTGGCGGACCGCCCCGTATCTCCACGATGGTCGCTACACGAAACTCAAAGACGTCTTCAAACTCGGCAAACACGGAGACGTCGAAGGCGATGTCGAAGGTCTGACCGACGAACAACTCGACGATCTGGTCGAATACGTGCTGTCGCTCTAATAACAACAGCCAACAGCCGGAATGGAGGCGGTTACCCCCCGGAAATACCGAGAGAAAAGGGGGGCCCGGATTAAGGCGGGGTTACCCCGCCCTAACGGGGGTTTGGGGTTGGTATTATAGCGAAAACACCGATAAGACCACATACGAGCGTTGGTGGGGGGTGA
>JAVBQW010000161.1:0-41487 GCA_031548665.1 Thermoguttaceae bacterium | reverse complement strand
ACTACCGCAATTTGGCATGGAAATCACTCCGAAACCTACGTTTTTGGCCAAAGTAAGAGGACAACAAACCGTTTTGAAACAGCCTATTTTCTCCAGTTGTCTACCCAAACACCCCAAACTTTTAGTGTAAACACGCCCTAGGCTTTCGCCAGAAAGTTTCATACCGAAAACGGAGAGGTGAGAGGGTGAAAGAGTGAAAGAGTGAAAGAGTGAAAGAGATGTATACTGAAAACGGCTAGAAAACACTTTTTTCATTTTCGACTGAAAAGAGCCCCAAGTGCAGGCGGTACTCCGCCGGAACTTGGGGGTTGAAGCGGGACAAACGTGCAGTTTGACGCCGTTTGTAGTATAACCGCTTGATAAAACGTATCTTGCATTTTCCCTTTCACTCTCTCACTCTTTCACTCAAAAGTTGGCGGTTTATTTTCTGGCGAAAGCCTTACACTCCGCAACGGTATTTGTACTGCGGAAGTTGCGAAACATCGAACATTGAACGAGGCTGGAGACTGGAGGCTGGAAGCAGGAGTTTTCGGTTTCCAACCGTTCCCTCCGGTCTCCAGCCTCCAGTCTTGCGGCAAAATGAAGGTCGCGTTCACAAACAAAGTCGTGAACTTGCGCAGTACAATTACCGCTTTGCGTTCGCGCCGTACCAAGAAACGAAAGCCCCCTTGAAATCCTCGAATTCCAAGGGGGCCGGAGCGGAGGGCACGGGAGTCGAACCCGCAACCGGTTACCCGGCACCTCATTTCCAATGAGGCCGCTAGCCATTCGCTTACCCTCCGGACTCGCCCATTCTACTCGGAACCCTGTCGTTGGGGAAGCCGGGGCGAAAAAGAACAAAATTTCGAATACGGCATTCTCCCATGTTTTTTTTCGCGATAAGTTCCGCTATAATTTTAGTCGGCCACGCAGGCTTTGAACAACGTCGTATCGTTCATGTCGTCGACAACTTTTGATCGGAGAAGCATTATGAGCAATTCCATGATGGTCGAAGAACGCCTCCTTTTTTCCGTCGCGGAAGCGAAGGCCCCGTTGTTTATCGGAATCAGTTTCGGAGGAAGTTACAGCAAACTCGGTATCGTCGACAGCGAAGGTCGCACCGTTTCGTATTTTTCGACGCCGAACAGGGCCGAACTCGGACCGGACGGCTCGACCCGTTACGGCGCCGAATTCGTCCTCGAGGCCCTTCGCAAAACGGGAATCGGCGTCAAGGATATTTCCGCTGCGGGACTTAGTTTTCCCGGTTCCTTGGACCCTCGAACAGAAAAACTGCATCGGCCGCCAAACTTCCCGGACTGGGCGGGTTATCCGATCGCGAACAAACTGGCCGAATACACTGGTTTGAATTCCATACTATTCTGCAACAACGCCAACGCCGCCGCTTACGGTGAATATTGGATCGGCGCCGCCAGGGGCTCGCAAAGCGCCTGCTTGTTGCTGCTCGACAAGGGAATCGGTTGCGGAATCATCGTCGAGAGCCGTGAAATCAAGGGAGCGAACGGATTCGGAGGCGAATTCGGGCATATGATCGTCGATTCGAGTCCCGGAGCCCGTTGGTGCAATTGTCGTCAGCAGGGACACCTCGAAGCATATTCCAGCGCAACCGGCGTCGCACGCCGCACCCGGGAGATGCTCGACGTCGGCCTGCCAAGTTCGCTCCGCAATCGGGTCAACGCGAACACGGATCTTTACGACATTCCTCGCATGGTCTACGACGAGGCCGAAAAGGGCGACGAGTTGGCGATCAAGATCATCAAGGAAACGGCTCGCTTCCTCGGCATCGGCATCGTCACGTTGCTGCACACGGTCGACCCCGAATGCGTACTCATCGGCGGCGAAATGATGTTCGGAGGAAAAGGTTCGAAGGTCGGTGAACTGTTCCTGAACCGCATTCGGGAAGAGGTCGACAAACGAGCCCTGAAGGACTTGGCGGAAAACCTGAAACTCGACTTCGCAACGCTTGGAGCGAACGCAAGCTACATCGGCGCCGCCGGTCTCGCCCGGGAAGAAACGCTGCTCTTCACCGTCGTCGAGTAGTCGCATCTCGAACTTCAAACGGAGCCCGACGTGTCAACGAGGGATTCGAGCACAATCCCTCGCTGACGTCTCGGGTTCCGTTTCAGCTTTTTTTGCTTCAAGAACCATGTCGACGCTCACCGATCCCGCCGCCGAAATCCTGACGCAGACGCTTGACGAGTTCGTCAAACAGCAGGTCGCCGAACAGGGATGTTCCGATGAAGCGGAGTATTTCAAAAAACTCGCCGAAGCGGAACGCCAACAAAAAATTTGGGACTACTACGAAGAAGAAGTGATTCGCGGTCTCGAAAGTGGACCGCCGATCCCGTTGACGCAAGAGTTTTGGGATGGTTTTCTTCGGGAGCGGGAAGAACGGAGAAACGCGAAACGAAGCGGGAAGACTCAATGACTTTGCTCCTTGACATTCTCCCTTCGGCGCATACGGACTTGTCGGAGATCGGCGACTATTTCGACGAACGAAGCGATACGGTTTCCCGACGATTTTACGACCGATTTTGGATTTCGGTGCGAATGCTCGCCGAATCGCCGGAACTCGGCGAACGTTGGAAGCACCGTCGACAAAAAGCAAAAGGCGTGCGAGTCTGGCGAGTTTCCGGATTTCCAAATTATTTGATCTTTTATCGCGCCGATAAAACGACGCTCACCGTGGTTCGTGTCCTTCACGGAGCGAGAAATTACGCCGAAGAGTTCGACCAATAACATCACACGGAGCCCGACGCGTCAGCGAGGGATTCGAGCACAATCCCTCGCTGACGCGTCGGGCTCTGAAAAACACCGAAATAATTTACACGATGACTTTCATCACCGAGAATTTTTTGTTACAGAGCGACGCGGCGGTTCGGCTTTATCATGAATTCGCGGCGTCGCAGCCGATCATCGACTATCACTGTCATCTTCCGGCCAAAGAGGTCGCCGAGGATCGACGCTTCGAGAACCTGTCGCAAATCTGGCTCGCTGGGGACCATTATAAATGGAGAGCGATGCGGGCCGCCGGCGTCGACGAAAAATTTGTTACAGGAAACGCTTCCGATTGGGAAAAATTCGAACAATGGGCCGCCGTCACGCCGAAGACGCTCCGCAATCCGCTGTATCACTGGACGCATCTCGAATTGAATCGGCCGTTCGGAATCGCCGATCGCCTGTTCGGACCGGACACCGCGAAGAGCGTTTGGAACGACGCGAACGCCAAATTGCAGCAACCGAATTTCTCGGCGCGCGGCATCATGCGGCAGATGAACGTCAAGCTCGTTTGCACGACGGACGATCCCGCCGACTCGTTGGAATACCACCAAAAAATCGCGGTGGACAAATCATTCGATATTCAGGTTCTGCCGACGTTCCGGCCCGACAAGACGATGCAGTTCGTCGATCCGGTCCCCCATTACTCTTGGGCGACCGAAGCGAGTCTCAAGACCTACAACGCCTATCTCGACAAGCTCGGCGTGGCGGCCGGCGTGGCGATCAAAACTTTTGACGATCTTTTGGAAGCTCTGGAAAAGCGGCATGATTTCTTCCACGCAAACGGCTGCCGATTGTCGGATCACGGTTTCGGCGACTTCATGTATTTCGATGTGAAAGACGTGGAAGACGATGTCGACGAAACCTTTCGACAACTGCGCAACGGTAAGGCTCCGGACATCATCATCGATCTGCTTCCGCTCCAGTCCCTGATTCTTCGTCACGTCGCCAGGCTGAACGCCAAACGCGGCTGGACGATGCAGCTCCACATCGGGGCGATTCGGAACAATAATTCCCGCATGTTCCAAAAGCTGGGGCCCGACGCCGGTTTCGATTCAATCGACAACGTGCCCCAGGCCGTGCAACTGTCGCGATTTTTCGACCGCTTGGACCGCGAGGAAAAATTGCCGAAGACGATCGTCTACAATTTGAATCCGACGGCGAACGACCTGTTGGCGACGCTGATCGGCAATTTCCAGGACGGCAAAACGCCCGGCAAGATGCAATTCGGGAGCGGTTGGTGGTTTCTCGACCAGAAAAAAGGCATGGAGGACCAGCTCAACACTTTATCGAATCACGGGCTGCTGAGTTTTTTTGTCGGCATGTTGACGGACAGTCGGTCGTTCCTGTCGTATACTCGGCACGAATATTTCCGGAGAATTCTCTGCAACCTGCTTGGTCAGGAGATGCACGACGGCCTCTTGCCGAATGACTTTAGCTTGATCGGCGAATTGGTTCGAAACGTTTGTTACGAAAACGCAAGGAATTACTTCGGTTTCGACTTGAAATAAAGAGGATCTCGAAAAACTCCCAAAAAGAGCCGGGGATGGAGGCGGTACTCCGCCATAATCCCCGGACGGCATTCAAACCGATTATTGTTCAACAAGGAACTTATTGACGCGCACGCCCGTATCGACCTTTGGAGGTGGAGAATACATGTCCCAAGCGACGAACAAAAAAACGGATTTTTTTTCCGATTGTCCTTGTGTCGGCACCACGCTCGACAAGTTGCTCCAACCGGCGATTCTTGCGATTCTTGCGTGCGAGCCGCTTCACGGCTATGAATTGACACGGAGGATTGGCGACATACCGAATTTTCTCGACCATCCTCCTGACGTATCCGGTGTTTATCGGATGCTTAAGACGCTTGAGTCCCGGGGCATGATCGTTGCCGCCTGGGACGTTTCTGCAGGCGGTCGAACCAAGCGTCTCTATTCGATCACATCGGACGGTCGCCGCTGTCTTGAGTTATGGTATCGGACGCTCCAAAGGCACCGCCGGGCCGTTGACTCTCTTCTTCGGACGGCAAAGCGTTCTCTTTCCGAGACTGGATGAGAGGCCTAATTAGGCTGTCGCTGGAAAGAAAAATACCCAAGAGCCGGGGGTGTAGGCGGTACTCCGCCGTAGCCCCCGGATGGTTGGTGTTCCGAACAGAATAAAACCTTGGGTATGTTTTTTTCGAACGAAAGCCTTATGGGAACCTCTGAAAATCCCGAAAACGAGCTGCGACCTGTGGTCGCAGTCTTAAAAAATCAAGAGATGTTTTCGGTCCCAGCGACGTTGAGACGAATTTTTCGAGAAGCCCTTATGCAAATTATAACGGTACAAGCGGGGCTTCGACGATACAAGACGGTACGAGATTGATAACCGGAGACGATATTTTTTTCAGAGGATATTGGAAGCGTATGGAGATTGAGAATTCCACCTTGCAGTTCCCGTGTTTCAAACGTAAAATGGAGCGATGAAAAAAAACGACGCACCTCACAATCCCCACGACCGGCTTGCCCGAAAGGTCTTCGGCACGCCCCATTCGGCGGCAGACCTGTTCAAGCACTACGCTGGCGCCGAGGTTCGGAAGACCATCCGCTGGTCTAAGCTGAAGCGGCTGCCCAAGCACGAGTTCGGCAAACTGCTGGACGAACACATCAACAACGGCGCTTTCACGGCTCCGCTGACGGACGGTTCGTTGAACGCCAATGCCCTGATCCTGTTCGAGCACAAATCGTACAGCGATCCGTCATTGCCGCTTCAGGTTGGAACCTATTTGTTCCTGACATGGACGACCATGTGGAACGAGGCGGGACGGCCGGACTTGCGAAAGCATCCGCTTCCGGCTCCTGTGATTGTGTTGCTGCATCACGGACCGAAGCCGTACAAACCGCTTGGGATGCAGGACATCGTTGCTCAAGTACCCGGCTTGGAATACTTGATACCGCAATTCGGTATCATTGTGATCGACCTGACGCAGATTGACTTTGCCGACCTGAAGGGCGAGCCGTTGACTCGGGCGACCTTGGAGGCATTGAAAAGAGCATCAGACAAAACACTGACAACGGACTTGGCAAGCGTGTTGCAGCATTTTCGGGGACTGCCGAACACGAAACGGCTTCAGGACTGGCTGCTCGATATTCTGTACTACGCCGACTGCGTTCAGAAACTGACCAAAGAGATCGTCGCCAAGGCGATGAAAACCGTATTCGATAAAAGAGAAGGAGAGAACATGGCCGCGACATTATTCGAAGAACTGAGAACTGAAGGTGAAGTCAGAGGCGAAGCGAAAGGTAAAGCCAAAGGCGAGATCAAAGCCAAAGCCGAAGGAATCATTATATTTCTCGAAGCCCGATTTGGTACCGTTCCGAAGTCGGTCCAAGACGCCGTAACCGCTTTCAGCGATCCGGCAAAGCTAGACGCCCTGACCCGGTTGGCGGCGACGTGTGCGTCGATCGACGAGTTCAAGCGGGGGCTGAAATAACGGCAAACGCATAGTGTTGGCCGGATTCAGGTTCGTAGTGAGGCGGATATCTCCTGTTGACAATTTCTGTCGTCACAATTTCCAAGGCGTTTCTGGCAAGGGTTCCACGAGCCGCATCGCTTGACGATGATCGCGCTACGCCAATCATTTGACGAATGGGATCGGACGACTTGAATGATCAGGTCGAATCGCTTAAAATCAATGGCGTCTTGCTTGCTTCCGTCAAGTATTCCCCTTCCGTTTGAACCGAATGTCACCGAAGAAAGTCCGTAAAGGCTTTGGATAAAAAGCTGCGTGAGCGTTCGAAAGAGGAACTGGTCGCGTTGCTCCTCCAATTTCATGACGATTACGATGGTGTCCGCGAGTATTTCGAACAGGAAGCATTTGCCGAATCCCTCTCGAAAACAAACGACGTCGATAAAATTGTTCGAAAAGCGATTCAATTGATCGACAAGGGAATCGACGTCGATCCGTATCCCTACCGCAGACGGTACTACGATGACGGCGACGCTTCTTCGCTTGATCTTGATCCCGTCGAGGATGTCGTCGCACCATTTGGTAACACTTGGCGTTGTCGATCCGTCCGTGAATGTTGAGCCGCATCCTGCGTTTTTTTCGTAATTTTCGTTTGACCATTTTGCGTAAACCGCCCGATTGCGGCGATTTTACGACCTCATAACGATTCCGGCAATATCAATCCGGAAACGGAATAGAGCCAAGAAATGATGCCGACGCCAGAAAAACGGCATGACGATTTCGTCAGGAAGTACATGCGAACGGAGAAAGAAAAGCGTTCGGAAGAGATCAAGAGCCGAGCCGGACGTAAACCGCTACCGGAATCCGAACGGCGAGAACGAAACGTGCTCAAGAGTTATGTCAGCGACGCAGAATTGGAAATCGTCCGCGATTTCGTCGGCGACCGAAGCACGTCCGACGTTCTGCGAAGTCTGATTCTGGAAGCAGCCGTGAAATAAGACAACCTATTCGAGCGTTTTCGGGTCGAATTTCGCGCCGCTGTCGGTCTTCATGAGATTGTCGAACAGCGTCGGATCAATCTTTTCGCTGATCGTTCGAGTTGAACGGTCGCAGAACGCGGCGACGACGACGCCTGGATGGTTCGACGACGGACGAGCCAAACGGTACTCGCCGAGCGTGCCGGGCGGCTCCGGCGTCTCCGTTCTGCAGCGGTTGACGAACACCGAAACCACCGTTTTTCCGCAGGCGTTGCGATCCTGTCCCGTGAACGAGGCGTCCGGAAAGCAGAAGCCGATCGCCGACTCCACGGGATCCATGTATCGGCCCCCTTGCAGCGATTCCGAAAGCAGGAGCGTGTAGCTCGTGCCGTCGCGGGTGGAAATGTAATCCACCGAAACACTCGTCGTCGAGTTCACGTTGTCGAACAGGACGCCGTTTTTCGGATCGTCGTCGGTCGTGTAACCGCTCGGATTCTTCGGTCCGATGGCGTCTGCCGTCGCGTCCATCTTGCCGCAGTTGGCGACGTATGCCGTGCGAAGATCGGTTTGGTCAACCGCTGCTGACTTGCATTGCAAAATGTAAATCGGCGGAAATTCGATTTCCGGAGGCTCTTTTCCTTCCTCCGGTTTGGCCGAAACCATTTCCCAGAGTTTGTTTTGCTCCATAAGCGGCAACAGCGCGACCGGCCAACTGATTTCGCGGCCGTTTGGCAATGTTTGTCGCCAACCGGGGAACTGTCCACGAGCATTATCGTAATTCAAAAACGCCATTGCAATCTGCGATTGGTAGCTCATGCACACCGCTCGTCGGCTACGAGAATATTGCGTTACCGGAAGAAGCAATCCCAAGAGCATGCCGCAGATCGCGATGACGACGAGCAGTTCGACCAGCGTGAAACCTCGAATTCGTGACGGCATGGCGAGCCTTCCGGAAAGAATGGGGCGGTTTTCGTTGCACGATTCCAGTATAATTCGACCCGGCGAGGATTCAAGAGAAAAATATCAAAAGAGCCGGGGATGGAGCGTACTCGCGCAATCCCCGGGTTCGGTCCGGGGACTGCGGCGGAGTACCGCCTTCGTCCCCGGCTCTTTGAAGATAAAAACTATTTCACGTCCTTGAGATCGACCCAACGTTTTTCCGTGGCGGCGATCATCGCGGCTTCGAGAACTCGTTGCGTCTGGTAGGCGTCGTTGAAGTCCGGGAGCGGAACCGTCGGCGTCTGACCGGCGAGCTTCAGCAAAATATCGTACGCCATGCTGGTGAAGCAGTGTTCGTAACCGATAATGTGAGCGTCCGGCCAGTAATTCGCAACATACGGATGCGAAGCGCCGTTCGTGCACATGATCGTCGTCCAACCCTGCACCGCACGGGGACGGGTCGCGTCGTAGTATTCCAACGTGTTCATCCGTTCGAAGTTGAACTTGAGCGAACCCTTCGTGCCGTTGATTTCCCAACCGTTGGCGTTCTGGTTGCCGGTCGCCTGACGAGCCGCTTCGTAGGAACCGAGAGCGCCGTTGTTGTACTTCACGTTGAAGAGCACCGCGTCGTCGACCGTCACATCGGCCATCTTGGCGGCTCCCTTGTCCGCTTTGGCATAACGGGCCTGTTCGTCGGAAACGATTCCGCCGCCGGGGGCCTGTTCGATGATCCGACGCTGTTTCACGAACGTTTCCGCAACCGCTCCGCAGACCGTTTCGACTTCCAAACCCGTCACGAAGCGCGTCATGTCGATAATGTGAGCGTTCAAGTCGCCGTGCGAACCGCTTCCGGCGAGTTCCTTCTTGAATCGCCAAGCGTACGGAACCGATTCGTCGGCCCAATCCTGGAGATACGAAGCACGGACGTGTCGGATTTCACCGAGAGCGCCTTGTTTGACAAGTTGGTAAGCAAAAGCAACGGCGGGAGCACGGCGGTAGTTGAACCAAACGAACGTGTCGACGTTCGCTTTGGCGGCGGCTTCGGCCATCTCACGGGCTTCGGCGAGGGTTCCGGCGATCGGCTTCTCGCAGGAGCACGGTTTTCTGGCGGCGACGGCGGCCTTGGCCGGGGGAGCGTGCATGAAGTTCGGCGTTACGATGTCGACCAACCCGATTTCCGGCGACTTGACGAGCGCTTCCCAATCGGTCGACGCGTTTTGCCAACCCCAACGTTCGCCGAACGCCTTGGGATCTTCGCCCTCGGTTCCGTAGACGGTGTGCATCACGGCCTTCAGCGGCGGCGTGAAGAACCGATTGACCTGACCCCAGGCGTTCGAATGCGAGCGGCCCATGAATCCTTGTCCGATCAACGCGACATTGATTGTCTTCGACATGTAATTCTCCTCAAAAGTTGAAACGACGGGCGAAAAAACGAATTTTGGTTATTTTACCGACCGGAAAAGCGGATTTCAAGCCCTCGGAACGCGGCGGTCTGGCGGGAGAAAAATTGGCTTTGTCGTTTTTCCGGTATTTCGTTATACTTTCGACGTTCGATCGACAACGTTTCTTTCCGTATGGAGAATTTCTCATGAAACCATGGAGTCTTTTCTTTGTTTTCGCGTTCCTCTCGTCTTCCGTTTTTGCGGCGGAAGGGTTTCGGATCGAGACCGATCTCCGTTTGGGCAACGGAGCGCCGATTCGCAGCACGACCTTGTTCGACGGAGCCGTGTTTTACGATTTCATCGGAGCGAACGGCGAAATCACCGTGTTCGACCTACAAAACGATACGTTTACGCTGATTGATCCGGCCTTGCGACTTCAAACGAATCTTGTTGCCTCGGAAACGAAGCAGATCGTCGACGCCCAACGAATTCCCTTGCAGGCGAACAAGAACGGGTTCATCGCTTTTTCGGCGAAACCGAGTTTTACGATGGAATTCGACGAATCCGGCGGCTTGATGGTCCTTCAAAGTCCTTGGATCGACTACAGTTTGACGACGAAGGCGTTTCCGGACGCCGAAACCGCGAGGATTTATTTCGACTTCTGCGACTGGTCCTGTTATCTGAACCGTCGGATCAATCCCGGTCTGCCGACGCCGTTGATCCGTTTGGAGGTCAACCGGATTCTTCGGGAGAAAAAACGATTTCCGGAAAGCATGAAAATCTCGGTTTTCCCGAAAGGCAAGAAATTTTTCGCCAAGGAAGAAACCTTCCAGACCTCGCATGAATTCACCAGGCATCTGAGCAACGTCGACCGCCAGCGGATCGGCTCCGTGCATGAAGCGCGACGAACGTTTACCGTGCTGCCGTTTGTCGACTATCAAGCCAAAATCGCCGAAAAAGTTGCCGCCGAGAAAAAATAGCGTTAGCCGCGTCGGCCTCCGACGCGCGGAAGGACGGAAAAACTACAATTACAACACTCCCCGGATGAACCGATATTTCTGGTGTTTCGCGTTGCTGCATACCTTGGCGTGGTCGTTGGTTCCGACCTTGACCCGGTATTGCTATCGGGACGACGTGTTGGAGCAGTTTTCGCTAGCCAGAGAATGGACTTGGGCGAGCAGTAAGCATCCGAACTTTCCGGCTTGGGTTCTCCAAACGGCGAATTGGGCGACGGATTACGCCTACGGCGTCCCCTATTTCCTCGCCCAAGCCTTCGTGTTGGCGGCCCTCTGGGCTCTGTGGCGTTTCGGCCGCCAAATCGTTTCGGAATCGGCCGCGCTGTTCGGCTCGTTGGTTTTCTGCCTGTTCGTCTACTGCAACGGCCGCGCGATCGAGTACAACCATACGAACGTGCTCGTTTCCGTTTGGTGCGTGTCGCTCTGCATGTTTTACGGGGCTCTGCGTTGGAACAAGCTGCGATACTGGATCGCGACCGGCGTCGCCCTCGGAATCGGCCTGAATACCTTTTTCATGGTGTTCAACCTTTGCTTCGCGATTCTCGTCTTCATGCTCTGGAATTCCGAAGCACGCGGACGCTGGAGAGGAATCGGCCCGTATTTGACGTTGGCGATCGCCGTCGTCTTTTTCCTGCCGCAACTCTTTCAGATGTTCGACTCGAACAATATTACCGGAGCGGCCTATGTTTCCCAGCGGATGCGATTCGGCGGCCCTTGGTCGCGGTTGACGTCGCCGCTCTATTTTTTCGGCGGCCAAGTCCTGACGGTGCTTCCCCTGCTGCTCGTCTTGCTACCGATCGTCGGTTTCCGTCCGAAACGCCGAACGCTCGCCTCGGATGAATGGTTGACGAGTCGCTTCCTGATCTTTTTTACGTTTTTTCCTTTCGTCTGCATCCTGCTGTACGGCGTGATCGCCGGCGGAGTGCTGCCGGTCCGGTACGGTGCCGAACTGTGGTCGCTGGTCGCGTTGCTCGTCCTTTTTCATTTCGAGCGGAACGAAACATCCCCGTCGCTGTTTCGGAGCGCCGGACTGACGATCCTGATCGACGCCGCGATCCTCGGGTTTATCCTGTCGGAAGCCCTTGTTGTTCCCTTTTTCGCCAAGCCGTCGTTCGCCGTCGGTTTTCCAATGCACGAATTGGGACGGCAAACACAAGCTGTGTGGGACCGATTTCAGATCGAATCAGGCACAGCCTCTCTCGGAGCGGACGCCTCCGTTCAATCGACCGCAAGACCGCCGTGTCAATTTGTCGGCGGCGAATACCTTCTTGCCGCGGCCGCCGGAGTCGGCATGTCGGACCATCCGCTTGTCCAAGCGAACTTGAAGGATAACGCCAATTTCAAAAAAGTTACGGACTTTACGCTCCACAGCGACGCCGAACTCAACCGAAGCGGCGGCGTCATTCTCTGGACGCTGGATGGACGCGGCTCGTATCCGAACGGCGTTCCGTCCAAACTCTTCGAACGCTATCCGAACGCGAAGGTCCAGTCGCCCCTTCGGTTGACGTTCCAAGCCGGTTCCCGATCGTATCCCTTCGATATCGGTATCGCCGTCGTTCCGATCCCTTCGGAACGGATCGCTTTTTAAGGAACCTCTAATAATTCTGAAAACGAGCTGCGACCTGTGGTCGCAGTCTTAAAAAATCAAGAGACGTTTTCGGTCTCGAAGACATTGGGAATCAGAGTCGCCCAGAAAAATTCCGCTTTCTGTCGGGCGCGGCTCTGAAAAATCATGCCCTAATGTTTCATGCTGGTTCGGATGGACGGTCCCTGTTTGCCGCCGACCGGCGACGGCGTGTCGTTCGGCAGGTCGAGATTCCACGATTCCATCGCCTTCAGTTGGCAGCGTTTCGTCATGTCGTATTCCAGCGGCGTCAGCGTGATGAATCCCTGTGAAAGGGCGACCAAATCCGTCTGCCGATTCGATGCGTTGTTTTTGGGTTGGCGGGGATCCGGACGTCCGGCGAGCCAATAATAGGGCCGACCCAACGGATCAATCCGCTTCTCGAAGGATTCCCAATATTGCTGGACGTCCATTTCGGCGATCTTGACCTTCGGATGGGCGGACCGAAGCGCCGCCAACGGAATATTCATGTTGTAAAGCTGCGGCTCCGGTCCTTTTTCGGTAAGAATCCGTTCGATGACCTCCACCGCGATCTGGGCCGCCCGGTGAAACGGCTCGTTTTCGTCGTACTCCAACGACACTGCGACGCTCGTCACGCCGTAAAACGCCCCTTCCATGGCGGCGGCGACCGTTCCGGAGTACAAAACGTTGATTCCCGCGTTGAGACCGCCGTTGATGCCGCTGACGACCAAATCCGGCCAGCGCGGCGAAATCTGCGTGACGCCCAATTTGACGCAATCCGCCGGACTGCCGTCGACCATCCAGCCCCAATGTTCGTCTTCGACGAACACTTTTTTGGCCGTCAGCGGCGTCAGGAACGTGATTTGGTGCGACACACCGCTCTGTTCCCGGGACGGAGCGACCACGCAGACGTCGCCCAATCGTCGTAAAGTTCGTTCCATCGCCGCCAAACCGGGGGCGTACACGCCGTCGTCGTTCGTTAACAGGATTTGCATAAAGGCTTCAGGGGACAGGCTTCAGGCTTCAGAGGACAGGCTTCAGGGGACAGGCTTCAGGAAGGCAGCAGACTTCAGGCTCGAAACCTCTTTCTGAAGCCTGAAGCCTGTCCCCTGAAACCTTTTCACTAAAGCTACTTTACCAAAAAAAACGATAAATCCAAGGGAGAACATTATCGCTTTTATTCCGAATGCGAAGAATGTTCCGACAAATTTGCTAAAAAATGGGGGTTCCGCGCGTTTTGTACCTGTATTTTGAGTCGTCGGAGCGTAACATAGACAATAAAATGTCGTAAAGTATATTTAGCCGGTACTCCGGCATCCCGCCGTTTGCGCCGGAGTACCGGCTAAATTGAGTAAACAAGGTGAAATATGACCCTCCGGAAAAATTTACGTCATCGTTCGCTCGGTTTTGAATCGTTGGAAGTTCGCGAAATGCTTTCGGTGACTCCGTTAGCGGCGGCGAGCCTTTCGGATATCGAATTCCACGCGTCGACGGCGACGACGGCAGAGTCCGAGGACGAAACGTTGTTTCCGAAGCCGGAAGTCAAGGGGACCACGGCGACGAGCATCACGTTGCAATGGGACGCCACGAAATTCAACAATATCCGGGAGTCGGATCCCTTCACGATCGAGAAAAAGACGCTGAACGCCAAGAAAGAGGATGTCTGGGTCCAGGTCGGCAGCAGCATCCCCTTTGTCAAGGGAAACGCGTCGGGAATTTATTCTTACGAGATCACCGGCCTGACGGCGTCGACGGAATACGAGCTTCGCGTGACCTTCGGCTCGACGTCGCTGGGCAAGGGCGTCACGGAGTCGGTCAAGGTTTCGACGATGGACGGCGAACTGAAAGCGGAAGCCGCGTCGTCGACCTCGGTCAAGCTGTCCTGGACGATCGCGGCACGGAGCAGCACGTATTATTACGTCGAACGGCTCGTCGGTGCCAACTGGGTCGACACCGGCCAAAAGGTGAAAGCGGACTCGAACGCGACCAAATCGTTTACGTTGACGGAAATCGAAAGGGGCGACGATCTCGAACCGGGTGCCGAATACACGTTCCGCCTGAAATACAACGATTCGAACAACGCCGTCAAGTATTCGCAATCGGTTTCCGTCCGGACGCTCTACACGCTGAATCGGGTCACGTCGACGGCCGATTCGGTCAATCTGTCGTGGAACACCGCGATGGGCGGCACCGATTTCACCGTCCAGGTTTGCGCGGGAACGCTGGCGAAGGACGTCGAAGCGAACTGGTCGGCCGCGACGTACAAAAAAATATCCGAAACGGAATACCAGATCACCGGATTGAAGACGAACACGTCGTATTATTTCCGTGTCAAATACAAGACGACCACGGGAACGGGGGACGCCGAAACGACGGTCGTCCGCTACACCGACGTATTCAGTTTTTCGACGCCGACGACCGTCAAGGTCGGCGAGGTGACGGCAAGTTCGATTGCGCTGAGTTGGAGTTTCGCCGGAAAATCGGGGACGCCGTATTACGTACAGATCAGCGACGTCGGCGGCGACGACGCGGCTGCTTGGCGCGACGTGTCCGGCGGCTCCACGACGTCCAGGGAATATACGATCAAAAATCTCGAAGCGGGCCGGACCTATTACGTCCGCGTTCGTTACACCGGCAGCACCGACGGCAAGGACGCGACGACCGCCGCTGAAACCGTCACGACGGGCATCGAAACCAAACTCGACAAAGTCACGGAAAGTTCCGCGACGATCAGTTGGGCGGCGACAGGAACGAAATTCAACATCCAACGGTGCGACGGAACGCTTGATCCGAAATCCGAGACCAACTGGGCGACGATCGCGACCGACGTTTCCGGGAAAACGTACACGAACAATCACCTCGCGGCCAACAAGAAATATTATTACCGCGTCCAATACACCAACGCCGCCGACGAGACGGTCCATACGATTTACGTCGCCGCCGTGACGAACGCGACGCTGAAAGTCACCGACCAGTCGATCGACACCGTGGACCTCTACTGGGATTTCGTCCCGAAAACGGTCTCCGTCCAGGTGTTCCGGGGAAGTTCCGCTCCCGGCGAGAGCGCCTGGACGAACGCGACGGTCGACTTGAACAGCGACAAAAAAGGCTGTACCGTCACGGGACTTTTACCGGACAATAATTATTTTTTCAGGATCCTGTACACTACGGAGGCGGCCGCCGCGCAACACAACTCGACCGTCGTTTCGACGCGAACCGAGATCGGCAACTTCATCATGACGGAGAGTTCGTCCGGTTCGATGATCCTGCGATGGGCGAAAACCGGGTTGACCGGATATCCGTCCGGAAAAGAATTCGTCATCCGGCAGGCCGATTACTCGGGACTCTCCGGACATTCGGACTGGGCGACCCTCGGATCGATCAGCGCAACGGAAAACTCGTGCGAAGTGTACGACCTGCTAGCCGACACCCGGTATAAATACCAGATCGGATACATGGACGGCTCGACGTTCAAACTCCTCGCGACGCTCGACAACGACACGGTTCGGACGCTGCCCAACAGCGTCGAAATCACCGATCTCGGCAAGAGCGGCGCGAAACTTCAATGGACCTTCGCGACCGACAAGGACCTCGCCCTGAACGACGGCAAGGACGGCGACGGCAAGGGAAAATACGTCCTCCAGCAGTTTGTCCCGGCCGATCCGACGCAAGTTCCGACCGAAGCGGACCGGACCTCGACGAGTTCCAATTGGGTGACGGTCAGCGACGCGATTTCCCGAGACAATAAATTTTACGTTCTGGAAAACCTCGCGACGAATTCGACGCAGTATTATCGAATCGTTTATACGTACCGGACCGGCGACGCGGAGACGGGGCCGGGGGCGCAGTATACGGTTTCGCTCGTTACGAAATACTCGGAAATCGTCACGGTAACGACGAAGAGCGACATCCATTCCGGCGGCGGCACGGACTCCGTGAACGTGTCGTGGGACAAGGCGACGAACCTGAAAGCCGGATCGTCGTATACGCTCCAAAAACGGCTCAAAGGAACGGAAACGTGGTCGAACGTCGGTTCGACCACGGCCCTGAAACTCGATGCGACCGGTCTCGCGGCGAACACCGACTACGAGTTCCGGGTCATGTACGCCGATTCGGGCAATAATACCTGTTACACGGCGATTCTTCCGCTCAAAACGGAGCCGTGGCAGCTTTCCGTAACGTCGAAGGGACTCGAAATCGACACGGCGTCGGCGACCGTCGACATGCAATACACCGTCGGCGCCGAACGGAATTTCAAGCTTTATTACCGGACGAAACAGGGAAGCGACGTCGACTGGACGCTCACCGAAGCCAACGTCGTCGGAACGCCGTCGCCGACCGACAGAGTCGTCCGATTTTCATTGCCGAATCTCGTTCCGGAAAACGAATACGAATTCAAGGTCGTCTACGAATTGACGGCAACCGGAGAGCAACGGGAATCGGCCGTCAAGGAAGTCGCGATTTCCGACGAGTTGATGCCGTCGGAGGCCAAGGCGTCTTCGGTCCGGATCGACTGGGACCTGTCGAGCTTCGACGACAAGGCGGAGGGGGCGTCCTTCTTCGTCGAATGGCGGATCGCCGATTCCGCCGACGACTGGTCGGAGAGCAAGGAACTGGATCACGACGCGACGACGTATACCGTTACGGGGCTCAACGGCAACACCGAATATGAATTCCGGGTCCGTTACGCGACGATCGCCACGGCGACCGCTTATTCGACGTTGAAAAACGTCACGACTCTGGAACCGTCGATCACCGTGACGAAGCCGCAGTTCGGCAGCGTCAAGGTCGCCTGGAATTTTCCGTCCGGCGCGGGCGGATTCGTCATCGAATACCTGGGGGCCGACGACAATTGGTACACGGCGAAAACGGTTTCCAGTAACGACACGCGGGAAGCGACCTTTTCGTTTTTCGAAACCGTTCCTGCTTCCGTGACGGATACCGACGTGCAACCGGAAACGGAGTACACCTTCCGGATCAAGTACAAGACGAAAAGCGGCGGCGCCGACGTCTATTCCACCGAACAGACGATCACGACGCTGTACGGAATTCGAGTCGTCGACAATTCGATCACCGCGAACAGCGTCGGGCTTGAATGGGATTATACGACCGTCGACGGCTCGACGTACAAACTCGAATATCACGAAAAGGGAACGGGCTCCGGAAATTACGTGCCGTTTTCATCCTCGTTGTCGTCGTCGACGCGTTCGGCGACGATTCCGGATCTCAAGCCGGGCGTCGAGTACGAATTCCGTTTGACGTACCACGACAGCATGGAGCGACATGCCTATGTGACGGTCGCGATTCCGTCGAGTGTTCCCGAAGCGCCGACGGGCGCCTCGGTTTCGGACATCAAGAGCGGCGGCGCGACGATTCATTGGACGGACAACAGCGTGTATGAAAATTTGAGCGGCGGTTACGTCATCGAATACACGAACACGTTGACCGGTGCGAAGAGCAAGGTCGTGATCGACGGTTCGCTCGGAACCGGACCGATGGAGTTCGGGTTGACCGGTCTGGATCCGAAGACGAAATACACCGTGAAAATCTACGCACGGAACGCCGAAGGCGACTCCACGGCCCTGGAAACGACGTTGACGACTTCGGACGTCCAGCGTCCGAACGCCGTACAGAATCTCAAGGCCGCCGTGACGCCGACGACGATCACGTTGACGTGGACGATCAAGGCGATCACCGACTTCCCGGATCCGGCGAAATTCCGTATCGAATACTATAACAAGGACAAGGGGCTTTGGTTCGAAGTCGAAACGATCGAGAACACCACTTCGACGACGACGACGAAGGAATACGTGATCAGCGGTTCGTTTACGTACGGAGTGAACACGACGGTCAAACTGGAGGCGAAGACGGAATACCAGTTCCGGGTCATCGCGATCAGCGACTCGGAAACCGCCGGCGAGGCGTACGGCGAATCCCCGGCCGTCACGGTCAAGGCGACGCCGCCGGCGCCGACGGCACCGAGCAGCGTCTCGGCGAAAAGTACGACGATTTCCTCGACGACCATCACGTTCAAGGACACGGACAAGCTCGTCGCTTCGTCGAAGAAAACGTACACGATTGAGATCGTCGAGGGCAAGATCAAGGATTGGACGACGATCACGGACCCGCGGAGCGTCGTGGTCGACAGCGTTTCCGCGGCGACGGTCGTCGACGGTCTCAAAGCGGGAACCACGTATTCTTACGTCGTCAAGTCGGTGTACTCGATGGACGGCGTCGACGTGGAAGCGGTCTCGAAAATTTCGACCTTCACGACGACGAAGCTCCCGACCGTTTCCAGCGGCAAGGGCGGATTCACGCTGACGAACGACTACGAATTGGGACTCGTCTTGTCGTGGAAGCCGCCGGCGACGAAAACGATCGGCGACACCTCGATGACGTTTAAGATTACCGTGTCTTCGACCGGCAAGGCGGGAACCTTTGCGACCATCGACGTGACGGACGCCGTGTTGACGGCCAGCAAGACGCAATACACGTCGACGATTCTCTTTTCGACGCTGTATGCGCTCCTCAAACCGTCGGTACTCTCGAAGTTTTCCTCGTTCTATTTCCAAGTTGAAACGACTTTCGGCACTGAAACGGGAACCTCGGTTTCGAAGGCCTTCCGCGTGACGCTGCCGAAGTTCGTCGCCTACGTTTAATCATTCAGAGAGCCCTGAAAACTCCGAAAACGAGCGGCAACCTAACGAGCTGCGACCTGTGGTCGCAGTCTTAAAAAATCAAAAGACGTCTTTGGTCTCGACGACGTTGGGGGAGATTGCGCAGCGCGTTTTCAAGGATCAACGTCGCCGGTTCAGCTTTTCCGTAACTGTTCGATCGCCGCTTGGGTCGTTGCGAATTGTTCTTTGAGTTCTTCCAGCGATTGCCGTTCTTTTTCGACAACGGCGGCGGGAGCTTTCTGCACGAAATCGCTGCCGAGCTTCGTTTCCTTGCCCTTGATGAATCCTTCGAGCTTGGCGAGTTCCTTTTCGAGCTTCGTGATTTCTGCCGCGACGTCGATCAGACCCGACATGTCGACGTAAACGTCCATTCCGGTCAGCGGAACCGTCGTCGACAGCGAGAACGGCTTGACCTCATTTCCCCACGCAACGGCACGGCAACCGGCCATGGAGAGGAAATATTGTTCCATGGGCCGGAGCAGTTTTTCGACCTTTTCGTCGCAACGGACGGAAAACGAAATTTCCGTTTTCGGCGGCACGTTGCGGCTCGCACGGACTTCACGCACCGCTCGCAAAAGTTCTTGAAACACCGCGAACTGTTCTTCAACGGTCGGATCAATCGCCGCCGCATCGACCGTCGGCCAAGCGGCAACGGCGATGCTTTCCGATTGACTCAAATCGAATTCGCGCAACCGTTGCCAAATCTCTTCCGTAACGAACGGAACCATCGGATGCAGCAAGCGGATCAGCGAGCCGAGAACGTGAACGAGCACCGCTTGGGCTTGCGGTCGCTGCGTTTCGTCGTTCAAACGGGACTTGACCATTTCGACATAGAACGAACAGAATTCGTCCCACGCGAAGTCGTACAGAATTCGTGCGGCGTCGGCGAATCGGAACGAGTCGAGACATTCCGTAACGGTTTGCGTGACCGTCGCAAGACGGGAGAGAATCCATTTATCCTCAAGAAAATCAACCTTTTCGAGAGCCGGAGGCTGTGCCTCCGGCGCCGGGGGCACAGCCCCCGGCTCTTGAAGGTTGAGCATTACGAACCTCGCCGCGTTCCATAATTTGTTGCAAAAATTCCGGGCGACCTCGAAGCGTTCGCCGATCACGGAACCTTCCGGCAGCGCCTTGTCGACGGCGGTTTCGGCCCATTGCGTACGGAAATACGACTTGCATTTCGGACACGGAATCTTCGGCAGCACGCGGTTCTTTTTCGTCTGTTCGACCGCCGCTCCGCAATGGGGACACTCGAAATCGAGCGCCAGCCGAATGTCCTGGCTCTCCGTCGTGAGATACGCCAAGGCGAACCGCAGTGCGTCGGCGCCGAACTTGTTCATCACGGAGAGCGGATCGACGCCGTTTCCTTTCGACTTCGACATTCCCTCGCCGTATTTGTCCAGAATCTTCGGATGAATGAACACGTCATGGAACGGTTTTTCGCCGACATTGTAAAGCCCGGCGAGCACCATGCGGGCGACCCACAGCGTGATAATGTCGCGGCTCGTGATCAGCACGTTGGTCGGATAATAATATCGTAACTCCGCCGTATCGTCCGGCCAGCCGAGCGTCGAGTGCGGCCAAAGAGCGCTCGAAAACCATGTATCGAGAACGTCTTCTTCCTGCGTCAGTGTGTATCCCGGGACCGCAGTAGCGGCTAAATCTTCATCCTGCGAACAGATCCACCACGTTTCGTTCGCGGCGTCCCAATTCCATGAAACGTCTTTTCGTCCCGAAAACGCTTTTTTCAGTTCCGCTTCCGTCGCTCCCTTGCAGTACCAGATCGGAATCCGATGTCCCCACCAAAGTTGCCGTCCGATCGGCCAATCCCGTTTTTCGCCGAGCCAATCGAGATAACCCTTTGTGTAACGAGAAGGATGAATTCGGATTTTTTCGGTGTCGGTGTGTTTTCCTCCGTCATCCCCGCGCAGGCGGGGACCTAGAGAACCCGCGTTGTTATCCGTTTGCACAGTTCGATTTAAAGAGGATGCAATTGAATCGCAACACTTCTCGTCTAGGTCCCCGCCTTCGCGGGGATGACGGATAGTTTCCACCGCGTCCATTGCGCTCTGTGCCAGCTGATCCATTTTGACGAACCATTGGTCGTTCAAAAACGGTTCGATCGGCGTTTTGGACCGGTCGCTGTGAGCAAGCTCAATCACTCTTTCCTCGACTTTGACCAATAGAGAAAACTCCTCTAAATCGGCGACAATTTTTTCCCGGGCCTTCAGCATTTTCAGTCCGCTGTAGGAAAAGCCGTTCTCGTTGACGGTTCCGTCCTTGTTCAAAATGTTGATCATCGGCAACTCACGACGGAGCGCGACTTCGTAGTCGTTCGGATCGTGCGCCGGCGTGATCTTGACGCAGCCGGTCCCCTTTTCGGGCTTCGCCCATTCGTCGGCGACCAACGGAATTTTTCTATTGGCAAGCGGCAGCATGACTTCTCTTCCGGCCTTCGCCATCTGGGCGAGTTTCTTCAGGGCGACGAGAAAGTCCGACGACTTTCGGAATTCGAGATCATCGAGTTCCGCCTGAATTTCGGCTTTCTCTTTTTCCGGGGCGTCGGCGAGCTTTTGCTTGACCGCTTCGATCGCCTTGGTGAGCGCGTGTTCCGGATCGGGATGGACCGCGACCGCCGTGTCGCCGAGCATCGTTTCGGGGCGGGTCGTCGCAACCACGACGAATTCCGGTTCCCCCGCTTCGGGTTTGATCACCGGATATTTGATGTACC
The DNA here is from genome assembly GCA_031548665.1 of Thermoguttaceae bacterium. Taxonomy (GTDB): domain Bacteria; phylum Planctomycetota; class Planctomycetia; order Pirellulales; family Thermoguttaceae; genus WRKP01. The sequence continues at coordinate 19,957 of JAVBQW010000161.1, read as the reverse complement.
AGAAATTTCCGTCGACCGTTTCGTGAAACACCTCGTCGTCGCTGACCGCCGTTTGAAGATGTGTGTCCCAGTTGACGAGCCGCTTGCCGCGATAAATCAGCTTGTCGGAAAACAGCTTGAAAAAGAAATGTCGAACCGCCTTCGCGCACATGTCGTCCAGCGTGAATCGGGTTCGGCTCCAATCGCAGGAACAGCCCATCTCCTTGAGCTGCCGAATGATTCGGGCCTGATATTGGTCCTTCCACGCCCAAATCCGCTGGACGAGCGCTTCGCGGCCGATGTCGTGCCGGGTCTTTTTTTCCTCTTCGAAGAGCCGCCGTTCGACGACCGCCTGGGTCGCGATTCCGGCGTGGTCGACACCGGGAACCCAGAGCGCTTCGAAGCCCTGCATCCGCTTCATTCGGATCATGATGTCCTGGAGCGTGTTGTTCAGGGCGTGTCCCATGTGGAGCGCCCCGGTAACGTTCGGCGGCGGAATCACGATGGTGTACGGCTTCTTTTCGGGCTGAGTTCCCTCTTTGGGGGGCTCGCTGTGAAAGAATCCCTTTTCGTCCCAGAACTTGGACCATTTTTCCTGGGCGGCGGCGGGTTCGTACTGTTTCGGCAGTTCGGTCGGCATGGTAAATCTTGCAAAAGAGCCCCAAGTGCAGCACAGCGGAACTTGGGGGTTCTGAGGTTTCGGCGGAAAGTCCATCTATTTTATCAGAACGACAAGCCCTGAAAAGAGCGGGGAACTTGACGAGTAACGCGTCTTGTCTTCTCCATTTTAACGGACGTCCACAAAATCCGCAAAACTCCTCTTGGCCGCGGAACGGGGAATCGCTACTATCCGCAAACACCGTGACCACAGGTCACGGCTCGTAGTACAAAGGTAAGAAAATAATGTTCATGAGAATGGATCAATGGCCGTCATCCCCGCGAAGGCGGGGACCTAGACGAAAGACGTTATTGACCGTTTGCATCCGCCAATAACGTGTGCAAGAACCTATTAAAGTTTGTTCTCTAGGTCCCCGCCTTCGCGGGGATGACGATCATTTTTTCCGCTTCCACGAAGATAAATTTGTTAACTTTGTAGTAAAAACTTCGAAATCACTCACACCACGGAGAGTGCCATGCTGAAAATCATGGACCTCAGTACGAGCGGTCTGGTCGCGCAGCGGATTCGCATGACGGCCATCGCGAGTAATTTGGCGAACATTACGTCGACACGCAACGAATTCGGCGAACTGAAACCTTACGATCCGCGCTACGTGCAGTTCCAGACCGACAACTCGATCGGTCCGAACGGCTCCGCCGGCGTTTTCGTTCGGGAAGTTGCGCGTGACGAGTTGCCGCCGATCCGAAAATACATTCCGACGCATCCCGACGCCGACGAACAGGGTTTTATCAATTTGCCTCGTATCAACCTCGTCACCGAATTCACCGACGCCGTCGAAGCGGGCCGCTCCTACGAAGCCAACCTCGGAGCCATCGAAGTCACCAAGTCGATGATGAACCAGACGTTACGGATTATTACTTAGGGAACAGGGAACAGGGGACAGTAAATGCCTCAAATTCCTGCCCCCTGCCCCCTGCCCCCTGACCCCTGACCCCTCATGGACGGTATCAGTTATCTTTACGGCGGTCTGGACCGCATTGGCGGCTTGGAGGCTCGTCAGGGGATGGGCCGGCTCGGTGGCATCATGTCGGACCGGCCGATGACGATCGACGAGACGAAGAAGACGCCGTTCAAGGATCTCCTCGTCGGCTCGCTCGGCGAAGTGAACATGCTGCAACAGAAAGCGGACCAAGCAGTCGAAAAATTGATGACCGGCGGCGAAATCGGAACCGCCGAAGTACTGACCGCCGTCCAAAAGGCCGACATCGCCTTCAAAATGATGATGCAAATGCGTAACAAACTCGTCGCCGCGTACCAGGAAATTCAGGCAATCAGAGTTTAGTGAACAACGAACAGTGAACAGTGAATAGTGAAGACGCAAGCGTTCTTCCAAGCCGTCAACTGTTCATTGTTCATGATTCACTGTTCACTATTCACTGTTCGTTGTTCACTGTCACATGGATTATTTAAAGAAACTCTACGCACAACTTCGTGACTTGTTCCTCAGCATGACGCCGGGGAATCGGATCATCGCGACCTTGCTTGCGGCGGTGCTCGTCGTGAGTTTGGGATATCTGTTCGTCGGCAGCATCCGGACGGACTCGTCGCCGGAGGGAAAGTACGTTTATCTCTACAACGGTTGGCATTTCGACAACAGCGAACAGCGGGCGGCGGAAGATGCGCTCTCGCAGAAAGGTCTTCGCGCCCATGAATGGGTCGGCGACCAACTTCGCGTTCCGAAAAGTCTGGCCGCGAAATACACGGCGGAGTTGGCCGACAAGAAAGTCGTGAATCCTCGCGGCGTCTCCCGGATGGCGACGGCGTCCGGCTTTTCGCCGTGGGAAACCAGCACGGCGATGGAGGAAAAAATGAAACAGGCCAGCGCCAGCGACTTGGCCGACGCCATCGCGCTGCTTCCGGATATCGCGACCGCCAAGGTGATTCCGAACGTTCGCAGGGATTTCAATCGGAAAAACCTGCAATTTCAACGAATTCCATCCGTTGCGGTGATCGTCGAGGCGAAAACGTACAAGCCGCTCAGCGACGATGCCGTGGCGTCCATCGCGGGAATCGTCGCCACCGGTTTCGGAATCGTGGACCGCAAGGACATCACGATCACCGACAGCAAGAACACGAAAACGTATAACGGTCTCGGCCAGGAAATGGGCGGCAACGGCACCTCGTACATGCGAGAGCAGACGCGGTACCAGGAAATCTGGAAGGACAAGATTTACAACCTCTTTCCGTACATTCGGGGTTTGCAGGTCGAAACGAGCATCGTGCTGACGCAGACGATCAACGAGCGGGTGTTTACCGTCCAGCACGGCGAACCGACGGCGGTACACGAACATCTCCGGGGCACCGATTTCCTGAAACAGGAAGCGGACCGATTCGGTCGCCCCGGTCAGATCGCCCAAATGAGTCGGCCGCTGATTGATCCGACCGCCGGACAGGCCGCTCAGGCGAAAACGACGGAAAAAACGCACGAAAAAGAAAATTCGAACGCGTTGCAGGGAAGCGAAAAGAATTTCGAACTGATTCCGCTCGTTCCTCAGAAGATTGTCGCGTCGCTCCAGATTCCCCGCTCTCACGTCAGGAAACACTGGCTGGACAAAAACACGAAAAAAGGCGAAGCGCCGCCGGAACCGACCGACGAACAGTTGGACGCCGAATCAGTGATGATTCGCGACGACATGAAGAAACAGGTTGAAATGCTGCTGTTTCCGTACCGCGATCCGAAGAACCCGGAAGTCGTACAGATCACGGAGTATCCCGACATGCCGGAAGAAGAACACGTCGCCACGGCATGGGAAACGTTTCAGATTTGGTTGTTCGAAAACTGGCAGACGCTCGGTTTGATGGGCCTCGTCCTCGCGGGTCTCGGCGTTCTCTGGTTGATCACGCGGCCGTCGAAACCGGAGCCCATTGTGATTTACGAAGCGCCGGAGGTTCCGCTCGAACTGCTCGAAGCCCGAGCGAAGGCCGAAGCACAGGCCGCCGCCGCCGCGACGGAAGAAGGGGAAACCTATGTCGACGAAGACGGCGTCGTTCGAACACTGGAACCGTTCAGCAAGTCGATCCGTTCGTTACAGGAGGAAATCGCGGAACTCGTCGAAGAAAATCCGGACGCCGCCGCCGCCGTGCTGCGCCAGTGGATCGGAACCGTCGTGCAGGCGGAGAAGTAAACATTGACAATGGACTTGGCGACCCGCTTGCGTTTTAGCCGCAAAGCGAGTCTTGGACTATTGAAAAGTTAAGGAAACAATGTTCGTCATATAACAGCCGGAAAGGAGGCGGTACTCCGCCGGATTGACGGCGAAAACCGTCATGAACCGTCATTACGGCGAGTACGCCTCCATTCCGGCTGTTGTCGTACCGCGAACTTTGTCAACACTGTCAATTAAACAACCTTGTTTGGCAAAAACTCGAAAAAGGAAAAGAAAAAGGAGACGCCGCCCACGCCGGTGTTGCCGAACGCTTATGCGCAGCACGCTTCGGAACTCGCCGGCATGACGCCAGACGAAATCCTGAAACTGCTCGAATCGCTCGGTCGGATCGACGACTCGATTACCGTGACACGACGCCGCGCCGACAAAAACGGTAAAAATTCGAAGGTCGTCGGCGGTCGCAAAGCCAAGATGTCGGTCGACGAAGCCGTCGAGTACGAAAAAAAACGAATCGAAGAACGTAACGAAAAAGAAAAAAACGTCCGCGAACTCTTCAAACTCGAAAACGAAAAATTCGAACGGGCCGAACTCGACGAATCCGTTTATCCGAAACGACTTGCCCCGACGGATATCGTTCGCTGCGTCGACGCCGCCGAACAACGACTGGAAGAAATCGATCGACTGCGAGAAACACGGAAAAAAGTTTATTCGCCGCGCGAGGAAATCGTCCTGAATATTCTGGCGCTGGTCAAAAAATACGAAGCGGCGCGTGTCGCACGGAGAATCGCCGAGAAACAACGGCAAGCAGTCCTCGGCAAGAGTATTGAAGAACTCGACCAACAACGGAAAGACCGAATCGACGGTATTCAAGCCGAAACGGCTGGACCGTCGCCGACGCCGGATGAAATCGAACAAAAAAAGATCGAGGAAGAACTCGAAGCCGCTCGCACATTGACCGGCTTCGATAAAAATTTGCGTACGTTGGTCGACGAAGCGGCGGAAATCGCGTCCGAAAATCCGGACGCCGCCGCTTCCGTCATGAAACAATGGATCGGGAATACAGTGAATAGTGAATAGTGAACAACGAATAGTGAAGACGCAAGCGTTCTTCTAACCGTTAGTGTTCATTGTACTCTGCTCACTGTTCGTTATTCGCTGTTCGTTATTCGCTGTTCACTGTTCACTGTTCACTGTATATGGATGGAATTCGCAAGACGGCGTTGTTTTTGAGCGGGTTGGAATGGAAAACGGTCGATCTGCTGCTCGGGCGACTCGATCCGGAGTCGGCACGCGCCGTCAGGCGGGAGATGATGTCGCTGGGTTGCGTTTCCGAAACGGAAAGCAGTCGACTCGCCAACGAGTTTCTCGAAGCGAGCGGCGTTCGACGGAATTCCGAACCCGTGAATGAATTTCGCTCCAAGAACGTTTCGAGCGGCTGTTACGGCCCCCCGGCACCCAAGGCGACATCGGAGAAACTTCGATTTCCGGCCGAGTCGTTCGAGCCTCGTTCCCGGAAACCGTTCGAGTTTCTCGCCGACGTCGATCTTGAAACCGTAGCGCACGAAATTTCAGCGGAACATCCGCAGACGATTTCCGTGGTCCTTGCCAACATCCCGAAGAAACGGGCCTCGCAACTTCTCGGTTTGTTGCCGATTTCGCTCCGTAACGACGTTTCCCGACGGCTCGCGAACTACGAACCGGTCGACGAGTTTGTCGTATCGGAAATCGCCGCCGCGCTGCGTGAGCGGCTCGAAGATTCCCGGTTCGATTTCAACGACATCGAGCGGCTCGGCAACATGGAGCTGTCGCGACTGTTCCATTCCGTCGACATTGAAACGGCGGTCCTCGCCCTCGTCGGAGCCAAGGCGTCGTTGATCGAACGGATCGTCAAACGATTCACGCCGACCGAAGAACATGAATTTCGCCGCCAACTCAAACGCCTCGGAACGATCGACGAACACGATGTCCGGTCGGCCCGACAAACGATTTTGGGACAGTTGATGAAATAAATATTTGAACGACAAATGCAGCCGTAAGACAATTCATCGCGGGGCAGGCCCCGCGGCTAAGGATTCCAATGCCCGACGCCAAACCGATCACGTACCGTCCGGTACCGTTCAATTTCGTCGACCTCGAAGACAAGGCGGCGGACTATCTCGCCAAGGTCAAGGCCGAAGCGCTCGCCGTTGCGTCCCAAGCTCGAACGGAAGTCGCCCGGCTCCGTGAAACGACGTTCGCCGAAATCGAACGGGCCAAACGGGAAGCTCGAACCGAAACGGAAACGGTTCGGCAAAAACTCGACGTCCTGAACAAAAAACTCGGCGAAGAAGAAGCGACGTTCAAGAGACGAAAAGAACAACTCGAAGCCGAAGCCGTCAAGCAAAAAGAAGCGTTCAAAAAGAGCGAAGAAAACGCTCGAAAAACCGGGTACGACGAAGGGTATCAACTCGGTTACGACGAAGGAAAAAAGAAAGGCTACGCCGACGGCGAGTTGCAGGCGAGTATCGATCACGCCGAAAAAGTCCGACTCGAAGCCGAAATCCAACTCGGAACGAAACTCGAAACGCTGCTTCCCGCTCTCCAATCCATGGTCGGACAACTGGAGACCGCAAAGCAATCGTTCCTGAATCTTTGGGAGCGGAGCGCAATTCATGTCGCGAAAACCATCGCGGAACAAGCCATCGGCCGCCAACTGTCCGACATGGTCGACGTGCCGCTCCGATTGTTGCGTGAATCTCTGGAACTCGGCGCCGGCAGCACTTCAGTCAAGGTCCGCATGAATCCCGTCGACTGCGAGTCGCTACGACCGCAAGTCGACATTCTTATCGACGAAATGTCCGTCGCCACGAACATTGAAGTCGTTCCCGACGCCCGGATCGCGCCCGGCGGCTGCCTGCTTGAAACTTCCCTCGGAATCATCGATAATCGAATCGAGTCGCGGCTCGAACGCATCGAACAGGAACTCGTCCTGAACGATTGAGCGGCTGTATCAAATATCGTTGTTAGCCGCGTCGGCCTCCGACGCGCGAAAGGACGGAAAAGCGCCGGAGTACCGGGAGCGTTTTCCGATTGGGGGCGAAAGGAGGAGCAAAATACCGCGCGAAAGTTGTTGCCTTTTGAATCTTCGGCCAGAAAGGCCATTGCATTCCAGCCCAGGGCAAGGCGTATTCGCCGCCGCCCTGTAAGGGCAGTGCCAAGCCGGGGTTGCACTGCCCTTACAGGGCGAACATTTGGGGGGCGTCAACCCAGGGCGACGCCTTCGGCTCTGCCCTGGGCTGTGATGCAATGCCCCTCCGGGGCGAAATCGGTTAAATATCAACATTTACGCGACTCTCTCGACTCTTCACGATCATTTCCGCCCCCAATCAGAAAACGCTCCCCCGGAGTACCGGCTAAATAGAGGATCATGCCATGTCACCGCGTCGAGCCTTTACACTCTTGGAACTGCTTGTCGTCGGCATCGTCGTGCTGGCTCTGGTCGGACTCTTTCTCGTTTTCCTGAACAGTCAACGGGAGTTGGCTAGACGAGCGGGGTGTAGTATGAAGATACATTGCCTCGCCATAGCGGTCCATAATTACCATGACACCTTGCATGCCTTTCCGGCCGGGTGCGGAGGATTGCCCGCTCCGCCTCGACTGCCACGAAATTACGATATGTCGTGGGGCGTTCTCATGCCGCTCTTTCCCTACATTGAAAGCAATGCCGTTTATCAAATGTACATTATCGTCGCTTGGAACGAAATTTCGGACAAGCCTAGCGGAACGATGTATCCGCCGTTTTATGATTCGGAAGTCGCGGCAATCGATGCTTCGGTCGAGTTCGGCCCCAAACCGCCGCTTGAAAACCGCGATGCAGTGCTCCAAGACCTTTACGGACGAACGCAGGATGCGTTTATCTGTCCGTCGGATCCTCATGCCCGGGATCCGATGGGAACGAAGGATTGGAAAGAGATCAAGCTTTATCCGAATGCGCGACGGAATTACGTTTGGTGTCGCGGCGACTGGATCGGCGATTCGACACGGAACAACACGACATGGGGCCAACGGAGTCGCGGCCTTTTCGGCGTCGGCGTCTGGTATGGATTCAAGGACTGTCACGATGGAACGAGCAACACGTTGTTGTTTTCGGAACGCTGTTCGCCGAAGGACGTTTCGACGACGACCCTTCGCGGCGGCGCAACGAGAATGAGCGGCGACGATAAATTCAAGACTCCGGAACGATGCCTCGCCGCCGGGGAACGAGGCAAGTTGAAACGGGACGCGACCTATTTGGACGTTTATCCGGAGACCGCGATCATGTTCGACGGTCGATTGTTTGGCGGCTTTTCGACGATTTTGTCGCCGAACAGTCCGAGTTGCGTCCAAGGGGATTCGAAGGATTCCGCGAGATTCGGTTACGGAATCGCCTCGGCGTCGAGTTATCATCCCGGCGGCGTTCACGTCGTGTTGGCCGACGCCAGTTGCAGATTTATCAACGACGACATCGACGCCGGTTTCGCTTCGAAGGCTCCCGTCGAGTACGGCGTCTCCCCTTACGGCGTTTGGGGCGAACTCGGCAACCGCTCGCAAACCGAAACGCCGCCAAAACCGTCAATCGATTAAACCAACGCGCTTCGCGGCTAAAACGCAAGCGGATCGCCCAACGAACACGAAATTTTGTGTAGATACCCAATCTTGAAACTCGACTGCCATGAAACAAACAATCATTTCGTTTCTTTTTGTCATCATTTGTTCGGTTTTTGTTGTCGCACAGGAAAATCCGCATGTCGGTCCGGCGTGGGATTTTTCGCACGGACCGCTGAAAGTCTCCGACGATCACCGTTCGCTGGTTCACGAAGACGGCACGCCGTTTCTTTGGCTCGGCGACACGGCATGGGAAATGTTTCACCGGTTGACCCGCGCCGAAGCGGAACAGTTTCTCGAAAAACGCCGCTCCCAGGGATTCACGGTGATTCAAGCCGTTGCGCTCGCCGAGTTCGACGGGTTGACGCGACCGACGCCCGCCGGATATCTGCCGCTGATCGACAACGATCCGGCCCGACCCGATGTCAAGGACGGTCCCGATAACGATTATTGGGACGACGTCGATTTCATGGTCGAACTTGCCGCCAAAAAAGGACTATCCATCGCGCTGCTGCCGACGTGGGGAGACAAAGTCCTCAAAAAATGGCGGGGCGACGAAATCTTCACACCGGAAAACGCAGAGCAATTTGGCTTCTTCATCGGCAAACGCTATGGAGCACACAAAAATATCATCTGGGTTCTCGGCGGCGACCGCCCCTGTGAACGGGACAGCGATTACGCCGTTTGGCGGGCAATGGTCAAAGGAATCAAAGCCGGCGAAAAAGCCGTTGACAAGGGCTTCGCTCATCTCATGACATACCATCCGATGGGCGGCCAAAGTTCGTCGAAATGGTTTCACAAAGACGGTTGGCTCGATTTCGACATGTTCCAATCGGGACATTTTTCTAAAGACAATCCGAACTATAAATTTGTCGAGCACGATTTATCGCTCGAACCGCCAAAACCGGTTCTCGATGGGGAGCCCCGCTACGAAAACCATCCGGTGCGCGGCGACAAGACGAAAACGCAATGGTTCGACGACTTCGACATCCGGCAGGCAGCGTATTGGGCCGTCTTCGCCGGGGCCTTCGGCCATACCTACGGCTGTCACGATATTTGGATGATGTACGACGGCACGCCGGACAGGCAATGCGCCGACGCCCGAACTGGTTGGAAGAAAGCCGTCGATTTGCCGGGAGCGTGGCAAATGCTCGTCTTGCGGCGTCTGCTGCTTGATCAGAAATTGCTCGAAATCGGTCGAACGTCCTGTCAGGAATTGATCGTTGGCGACAATCCCGACGACGCCGGACACGTCGTTGCCTGTTGTTCGAAGGACCGGAAACGATTTTTCGTTTATGTTCCGACGGGTCGAACCGTGGAACTTGACTCCCGCCACTGGAATTCATCGTCAAAGAACGATTTCGTCTGGTTCGACCCACGAACCGGCAAAACGTCCGAAGCCGTTGCGACACCGGGCAATTCGCCGTTCGGAAATCGCTTTCATCCGCCGGGTGAGGAGCGACGCGGAAACGATTGGGTGTTGATCATTCGATCACCGGACGACGTCCAATGACGACGAACCTTTGTCTTAGTACACGACATTTCAAATAATCTTCATTAAAAAGAGCCGGGGGTGTAGGCGGTACTCCGCCGTAGCCCCCGGATGCCCCCTGTTTTCAAGGGACTTCATAATGAATCGTATTTTAAACTTGGCGTCCTAGGCGGCGGTTTTCTTTTCTTCGTCGAGAGGATCCGCGCCCAGTTCTTCCTCTTCCTGTTCGTCTTTCGACTTGGTTTCGTCGTCTTTCTTCACGTCGTCGGTCTTTTCAACGACGGGCTGAACGACGGGTTTCGGCTTGTTCGAGAGAATGATCGAATAAAACTGCGGCAGCGTCACGGCGGCCGGCTTGTTCGGATCGGTTTCGGTTCCGGCTTCCGTTTCGGTTTCCGTCTCGGTGGCGGTTTCAGCCAACGGGTTCACGGAGACGTCGATATGGAATTCCAGTTCGGCATCGGCCGGCGTTTCCTGCATCGAGCCGAACTGGATCGTGAAGTTTCGGGGAACGGTTCCTTCCTTTTCTTCCAAGCCGAGTTCGTCCCGGGTCTTGCGCATCCGGCCGATCAGTTCCTCGTCGCCCTGCAACGCCTCGTTGAACGCCGCCAAAAGTTCCGGATCCTCGATTCCACTGACTTCGATGCTTCCGTCGATGAAGTTGACCTTCAAGTCGAATTTCTGGTCCTCGGAGACTTCGAGCCCCTTTTCCTTCAACAGATCGTTGACTCGCCCCAGCACGGCGTTCTTGTTGACGCGGATCGTCTCGACCCGTTCGGCCTCCGACATGTCTTTCTTCGTTTCGAGCGACACATCGCTAACCGCTTCGTTTTCGGCGACGGCATCCGGATCGACGACCGCGGCGGCGTCTTCCAATTCCTTGAACTTCGCGAGTCCTTCCGGAGAAAGATCGAGGAAGTCGAGATACGTCGTCCGGCTGACCTGGAACGCTCCGTTTGTATACGCCGCCGAGATGTTCGACATCGCGTTGAGCGTCTTGCCGTCCTTGTTGTAAGAAAAAATCGAGGAAAAACTCGCAAACAAATTGACCGGTGAAAGACTCATCGTACTGACTCGGATTCGTCGTTAGCCGCGTCGCTCTGCGACGCGATGAAACTCGGGAAACTACCGTCAAGATCGTCAAACTCAACGGACGTTGATCAACGCCGAACGCTTGATTCCTGCATTTGGCAGAAGATTCCGAAGATTACGGTTCTCCGGAAAATAAGGATAATGGGGAGCGTTCGCCGGTTGGCCGATTCAACCCCCAAGTTACGCGGAGTACCGCTCCACTTGGGGCTCTTTTTGGGGCGAAAACGAAAAAGGTGATTTCTCGCCATTTTCAGTATATTTTCCTCGGCGAGAACGGCATTCGGCTGACATTTCGGGGAGTTTTGCCCCTTGAAGGAATCCGAATGAAGGGTATACTGGCTGGATTCGAAGCCCGGCGACCGTTGGGTTGCCGATGTTTGCGGATCGAACCATTCAGTTTCCATGCGTCACGTCATTTCAGCTCTTGTTCAGAACGTTCCCGGCGTCCTGTCCCATATTTCCGGGATGCTCGCCTCACGAGGATACAACATCGACAGCCTTGCCGTCGGAGAGACCGAAGACAGCAAGTTGTCCCGGATGACGTTCGTCGTCGTCGGCGACCAAACGGTTCAAGAACAGGTTTTGAAGCAACTCCAAAAAATCGTGACCGTGGTCCGAGCCGACGATATCAGTTCTCAAGAACATGTCGAACGCGACCTGATGCTGATCAAGGTCGAAGCGTTGCCCGGTGCGCGGAGCAAAATCATCGAAATGGTCGACGTGTTCCGGGCGCAGGTCGTTCACGTCGGTTCGACGACGATGATGATCGAGGTTTCCGGCAAGGAATCGAAAATCGAAGCGTTCATCGACGTGATGCGGCCCTTCGGAATCGTCGAATTGGTCCGCAGCGGAATCATCGCGATGAGCCGAAGTTGAGCCGCTTGCACTCTTCTTCGTCATCCCCGCGAAGGCGGGGATCTAGACGAAAGATATCGTCAACCGTTTGCATCCATTAATAACGTGTGCAAGAGCTTGCTGAAATCCGCTCTCTAGGTCCCCGCCTTCGCGGGGATGACGGCTATTCTACTTTTCCGTGAAAGCCTATTGAGTGATCCGTTCCAGATGCTTCCGGACGGCTTCGAGGCTCGGATTGATCTGCAGCGCGTGCTGGAAGCAGGCGACCGCGTTTTCCCTGTCCTTGAGAAGGAGATAAGCGTGCGCCATGCCGATGGCGGCGCCGAAGTGATAAGGATTCAAGTCGAGAACAATCGCTCCGTCTTCGACAGCGTCCAAAAATTCGCCGATCGCGAACAGCGCAATCGCTCGTTGATTACGGACTTCGGCGAAGAGCGGGTTCTCGTCGAGTAAGTTATTCGCCAGACGAATCGCTTCGGAAAACCGTCGATCATTGATCAATCTCATGATTTCCCGCAATTGCTGGCGCTGTTCGTCGCCTCCGTCCCGCGGCCAAACGCTCTTGATGCTTCCTTCCGCGAGAAGTCGCACGGAACGGTCCGGATCGTGCAGCAAACGCCCCAGCACCGGATTCACGTCGTAGGTTCCCACGAAACCGAGAATCATGGCGACCGCCCGCCTCGTATCGACTTGCAGTGACGACGACAATCGAATCAGGGTCGACTGACTGTAATACCGAGCGACTCGATCAACGAAAACCGTCATATCGTGGTTTTTCAGGTAATCGAGATAGAACGACGCGATACGGGGAACGGCAAGCGTATTGGATTCCAAAATTCTTCTCCCGGCGACTGCTTATAATGAATAGGACGGTTTTGTCGACCCTCTTATCGAGGATTATATCAGTCTTAACGAAAAAAGGAATTGTATTGTTCAGCCGAATCGCAAAAATTTCGAGAATCCCGGCCAAAACTTGAAAAGGCTTCACAAAGAACTCTTCAATCGCGATCAGGAGACGACTCCGCTGAGTCGCACGCCGGCCCAAAGAGCGCAACAAACGAACGTCGCGACGCCGTAAGCAAGAACATTGATGCCGAGTTCCATCCAAACGTTTCGAAACGGCTTCGAAAAATGGTTTCGGCAGAGTCGATAGGCGATGATTCCGATCACCAAATAAAAGAACGCAATGTAAGCGATGAAAAAAGGATTATTGGTGTTGACCATCGGAGGCGGGCCTCCGGCTCGCATTCGGGAGAAGGAGGAATAAACCGTTATCAATCCTTCCGTCATCCCGAGCAGGGCGAACGGCATGGACCCGAAAAAGAACAGGAGGATGCCGCCGGCGATCAATCCGGTCTGGCTTCCGACCTTGTTCAGGAACGAGAGAAACAGCAGATGCGACACGATTCCGCCAAGGAGCGTGGAAACGAGCGAAAAGAGCATGGTACCGAGGTTGCCGCCGAAAACGAACGCCAACGCGACAAAAGGAAGCGACAGGACCGCGAAATAGCCGGCCAGCAGGAAACTGAGGAACATGTATCCGTGCAGGCGTTCCCTCGGCGGAATCGGCAAATCGAGAAGCTCGTCGTTGACTCTTGCCGAACCGTACATAAACGCCGGAACAATCGCGGCGAAACCGACGAAAAACTGCATTGTCCCGACGCCGATGAGGTCCCAGAAATTGATGATTCCCGGAACGGGCCGAATATTGACGATCACCAAGCCGGTCAAGAACGCGGCCGTCGTCAAGACCAGGTAGAGAATCGTCGACCACGTCATGGTATGCGACCGGACCAGACGGCGAAATTGACGGACGATAATCGGCGACGGAAAATCGAAATACACGGCGGTCGTTCGCTTGCGTTTTAGCCGCGAAGCGCGTCTTGGTGTTGATGTTTACGGCGAACGATAGGATTATAAATCCCGCCGTTCAGGAATTCAATACCGTGGCGACGAACGCCAGGACTTTATCCGGATCGGCGTTTTTGGAGAGCGTCGTCGGCATGGGAACGTAAGCGTGCATCAAGTCCGTGAAGCGGATGTCGAGCCGCTTCGATTTCAGTTTGTCCCGCAATTCGTCCATCAACTTTTGCGAAACGTATTCGAAGACGACGTAACCGCTGTCCCCGGCGAGACCGGCTTCGAGTTTTACGGTCCGGATCCGATAACGGTGGGCGAGCAGCCGGAGTTCGGAATGAATCAGCAATCGGGCGACCTCAATCGGCGGTTTTCCGTAACGGTCGATCGTTTCGTTCCGTAAATCGGCAAGTTCTTCTGACGACGTAACTCGGGTCAACCGGCGATACAGGTCGATTTTCAACCGTTGGTCCTCGACGTAGGTTTTCGGAATCAATGCAAGACCCGGCAAATCGAGTTCGACCTCGACGACGGTTTTCGGCGGCAACTGTTTCAACGTCCGGACCGCCGCTTCGAGGAAGCCGCAGTACATTTCGTAACCGACCGCCGCGATGTGTCCGCTCTGTTGCGTTCCCAAAATGTTTCCCGCTCCCCGGATTTCCAAATCGCGCATCGCCAGATGAAAACCGCTGCCGAGATGCGAATACTCTTCGATCGCCCGGAGCCGTTTCGCGGCCTGCGACGTCAACATCTGGGTCGGCGCGAGCAAAAGATAACAATACGCCTGGTTCTTGGCCCGGCCGACGCGGCCCCGGAGTTGATGCAAATCGGCCAAGCCGTAATGATCCGCCTCGTCGATGAACATCGTGTTCGCGTTCGGAATGTCGAGTCCGCTCTCGATGATCGTCGTGCTGAGCAGCATGTCGAATTCGTGATTCACGAAGGCGAGCATCACCTCTTCGAGTTGGTCGTCAGACATCTGGGCGTGTCCGATGCCGATCCGGCATTCCGGGACGATCCGTTGCAGGCGGTCCGCGAGTTGTTCGATGTCGTAGACCCGATTATGCACGAAAAAAATCTGGCCGCCGCGATTCAATTCCCGTAACACGGCGGATCGGATTGTTTCTTCGTGGAACCGGATGAGATGCGTTTCGACGGCAAACCGATCCTCGGGCGGCGTTTCGAGGTTTGAGATTTCACGGATTCCGAGCAACGAAAAATGCAGCGTTCGCGGAATCGGCGTCGCCGTCATCGTGAGGACGTCGACCGTGTCGCGGAACATCTTGAGCCGCTCCTTGTGATGCACGCCGAACCGTTGTTCTTCGTCGATCACGACGAGCCCGAGGTTCTTGAACGAAATATCCGCCGACGCCAGCCGATGCGTACCGATCACGATGTCGATGCTTCCCTGAGAAAGTCCCTCGACGATTTCGGCTTGCTCTTTTTTCGACTGGAATCGGGACAAAGCAGCGACGTTGAAAGGGAATTCGCGTAACCGTTCCGAAAAGGTTCGGGCGTGTTGCTCGGCGAGGATCGTCGTCGGAACGAGCACGGCGACCTGGTATCCGGCGTCGACCGCTTTGAACGCCGCCCGCATCGCGACTTCCGTTTTGCCGAAGCCGACGTCGCCGCAGAGCAAACGGTCCATCGGTCTCGGGAGTTCCATGTCGTGCTTCACGGCGTCGATCGCAAGGAGTTGGTCGTTGGTTTCCCGATACGGAAACGCGGCGTCGAACTCGCCCTGCCAATCGGAGTCCGCCGGAAACATGATTCCCGGCTGCGCGGCACGTCGGGCCTGCAATTCGATCATTTCCCCGGCGAGATCGAAGACCGCTTCCTGAACGGATTTTTTGTGACGCGCCCAAAGTTGACCGCCGATCTTCGCGAGCTTCGGTTTGTGCTTGGTTCCCGCGACGTATTTTTGGACCAGTCCTATTTTCGATACGGGAACATACAACGCCTGCTTGTCGGCGAATTCGAGATGGAGATGTTCCTCTTCCTGTTGGCTCCGCGTCAGCGTCTGGATGCCGAGATATTTCGCGATGCCGTGCGAAACGTGAACCACGTAGTCGCCCGGCTTCAGGTCGAGAAACGAGTCGATCGTTTGTCCGAGCCGCCGCTGCACCGGGCGGCGGACGTCGTGCCGCTCGAAGAGCTCGCCGCTGCCGATCAAAATCGTCGTGCAAGAGCCGGGGGCATCAGCCCCCGGATGCGTTGCGGTTTCGAGAGAGTTCAACCCATCCGGGGGCTTACGCCCCCGGCTCTTGATGAAGAGCTTGAATCCTTGCGACAGCCGTCCCGTGACGCAATGGAGGCGGCCGTCCTTGGCGGGGACGAGGTCGGCGAAGAGAGTCGTGAGCCGTTGGGCTTCGGCGTCCGTCGGACAGAATACGAAAATCGTTTCCGTGTCGAAAAGATTCAGTTCGCGGCGGACCGTTTCGACGTTGCCGTGCAGCCGCTCGACAGACCGAACGGGAAGTCGCAAATTGATTTCCTCGGCTCCTTCCGCAAGGGACGAAAACGTCGCCGTTGGATGCTTGAGAAGATTCCGTAACGTATCCGAGATTTTTCCAAGCGTTTCGGGATTGCCGCAACGATCGAGATAGTTTCGACCGAACTCTTCGATTTCTCGCGGTTCGACCAGAATGATCGGCGAGTCCTTGGGCAGATAGTCGAGCAACCGGGCGTCGACTTTTTCGCTGGGCAGGAGCCGCGTCAGGCTGATTTCCTTGACGTTTTCCAGCGACCGCTGTGTCGCGATGTCGAAACGCCGCAACGACTCGATTTCGTCGCCGAAAAACTCGACACGGATCGGCCGCTCCCAATCCGGTGCAAAAAGATCCAGGATATATCCCCGGACCGCGAACTCGCCGGGCAGCTCGATTGCCGAAGTTGCGTGGTATCCGCCTTCGACGAGAAACTTTCGTAACGTTTCCAGCGGCAACTCGGCGCCGACCGCCAGCGTTTGCGTCCGCTCGGCAAGGAGCTTTTTGCTCGGAACCGGTTGCAGCAGGGACGAAATCGAGGCGACGACGATAGGTTTCGAACGGCGTTCGTTGAGTTTTTTCAGGACCCGAATCCGTTGACCGAAAAAGTCGTCGGCGAGGGCGAAGATTTCAACGGTTTCCGAGGATTCTGTCGTCGGAAGCTCGGCAAGCGGCGGAAAACTCAAAATACCGGCTTCCGCCTCTGCAAAAAGAAAAAGGTCGTCGGCGACGCGGTCGAGATCTTCCGGTTTCGGAACGACGACGAGCAACGGTTTTTTCACCGTTTGAGCAATCGCGGCGGCGGCCAGCGCGCAGGAACCTCCGAGGACGCCGTCGACGGAGATCGATTTGCCGCCGTGAAGTTCGGCGACCGCTCCGGCAAACGCCGCGTCCTTGAGAAGCAACTCTTTGAAAAGAATCCTTTCGCTGGACATGGGAAGCCGATATTATACCGGAATTTCATTTTCCGGGACCAGAGGTCCCGGCTCTATCGGCTCTTTATTCGTTTCGGTCAGCATTCGCTGGAGGATGTCGAAATCTTCCGGCGTCGTAATTTTGATGTTGCGACGGTCTCCGGGAACGATAAGCACGGCTTTTCCGAGACGTTCGACCAATTGGGCGTCGTCGGTCGGCCGACCGTATTTTTCGGCGTAGGCCTCCAACAGGAGTTGGCGTTCGAAAACCTGCGGCGTCTGAGCCTCCCAGAGAAGTTCACGGGGGACCGTTTCGACGATCCGGTCGTCGTCGATTCGCTTGACCGTTCCGACAAGCGGGGCGGCGAGCATCGCGGCGCCGTGCTTCTTCGTCGCTTGAAAAACGGCGTCGATTCCTTCCGGGGAAACACAGGGCCGCGCGGCGTCGTGAACGGCAACGTAATCGATCGATTCCCGAACCGCGTTCAAAGCGAGTTGAACCGATTCGAACCGTTCGGAGCCGCCGCGAACGACGTCGATTCGCAACCGTTGAATTTCTTCGGCATATTGTTCACGGAACCATGTTTCGTCGTCCGGCGAAACGACGACGATCAGTTGCCGAACATCGGGCCGAGCCGCAAAACGTTCGACGCTGTGCAGCCAAACGGGACGTCCCGCCAAATTCAAGAAAGGTTTCTTCACGGACCCGCCCGAGCTGCCGAAACGGCTGCTTTTTCCAGCGGCGGCGACAATTACGGCAAACGAACCCGTCGGCGAAAAGAATCCCCGGGCGACGGCGTCGTCGATGATCGCGTCGGCAATTCGCCCCAATTCGGGAACCGATTCCCGTAACGAATCCAGCCGGGCTCGGACCCGTTCCGGCGAGATTCCGTTGCGTTGCCAAACGGCTCCGGCGTTCAGATAATTCTGCAACATCGGCTGCAATCGGTCCAAAGCGAGCGCAAATTTTCCGTCGGCGGTTTCTCCGGCGTCGAATTCCTCCCAGAGTTCCCGCAAGGCCCGGCCTTCGTTTTCCGGCAGGATCGAAAAGATTCGGTCGGCGGCCGCTTTTTCCCGCTTCTCCTTGTCTTTGTGTCCGACGGTATCGAACGCGTAGGTATCGCCGGCGTCGATTTCGACGAGATCGTGAACGAGCAGCATTTTCAAAACCCGCAGCAAATCGACGCCCGACGGCGTTTTTTCTTCCGCAAACAGGACCGCCATGACGGCGACGTGCCAAGAATGTTCCGCGTCGTTTTCCAACCGAACGCCACCGAGAATACTGTTCCGCCGTAAAATCTGTTTCAGTTTGTCGACTTCGCGAACGAATTCGAGTTTGCGCAGCAACCGTTCCGGCCCGGCGACGTCAAAGCGTTCAGGACGTTCGGGCTGCGGCGATCGGAGCTTGACGTCAGCGACAAACAACGCCGCCAGAAAGATTCCGTAGAAGCAGAGGTCGGAGTTTAAGGACGCCGAGCCGTTGAAGACTCCGTCGACGATCAACGCCGTTGCGAGAAACAGACCCAACGATTTCCATGGCGACGGTTTGGCGAACGAAAGAACGAAAACTGTTCCGAGCAGGATCAACGGCAGCGACAAGCCGATCCAACCGGACGCCGACGCAACGGCAAACGATTCGTTCGGCAGATTCGCCAGTCGTTCCGGTTGAAAAAGAACGACCACGAAAAAAACGAGAAAAACGAATCCCTGTCGAATGTTCCAGACGCAGAGCAGGACGCCCAACGACAGGGAAAGGGCAATCTGCATCGGCAGGAAGGGGTTGACGCAAAACAAAAAACAGGCGACGCCGCCGACAACGCCCCAACGAACGGTCGAAAAAAAGATCGCCTGCCAGGGAAGTTGCCGTCGAAAAACGTCGACGGCAACTCTTCCGGGATGGAGACGACTGGCGGCCGACAGCGACTCCCGAACGGCGGCGGACAATCGGGAACGGATCCAAGGGATTTCCCGCAACGTGAACGGACAACAGATCCACAAACCGGCCCAAAGGAGCAGCACCATGCCGGTTGTGTTGTCGTTTTCAAAGAGAAAAAACGTTCGCCGCCCCAAGAACTCCGGCCAGACGCCGCCGGACGGCCAATACGGGAAAAAATAAACCGCCAAAGCGACGACGACGGAAAGATTGAACACCGCGAACATCGGAGCCCGACGCTCCGGACGATGAAAGAGCAACGTCGCGACCACGGGAACGACGCCCAGCGGCAGTCCTTCATACAAACTTCGGAGAACGTCCGCCGAATGCTGAATACCGACCGCCGCATGAAGCAGAAGGAGAACCGACAGCATCAAAAGGATGTTCTTTCGAACCAAGGCGAGGCGTTCTTCCCAATGTCCGGAGAACAGCCAACACGCGATGATCAGCAGCGCCCAAAACCGGCAAAGCGGCAGGGAAACGACGACAATCGCCGGATAAACGACCGTTAACCGACAGGCCGTCACGAGACAAAAATTCGTGAAGCTCGATTCCTCGTCGGCCGAACCCGTTTGGCGATCCGCTTGCGTTTTAGCCGCGAAGCGCGCCTCTGGATTGCTATTTTCCGGCGAAAGCCTTGCCGAATCGGAAGAAGACGAAACCATGAAAACACGGAGCCGGACTTCGGCCCTCAAGGACAGAGACGAAAGAGTCGATCGAAAGACGCTATCCTATACAATTCCTATTCTTTCGGCAAGGCCCGAAAAGCGGGTATACATCCACGCCTCCAACGGGTAAACTAGTACAAAGTTAAGAAAATAATGTTCGCGGTGTGATAACAGCCGGAATGGAGGCGTACTCGCCGTAATGACGGTTTTCGCCGTCAATCCGGCGGAGTACCGCCTCCTTTCCGGCTGCTATTCGACGAATATCAATTCGT
>JAVBQW010000232.1:0-8293 GCA_031548665.1 Thermoguttaceae bacterium | reverse complement strand
TCGAGAGGATCGACCATGAAAACGCGTCGATCTGCGTTCTCGCATTGCTTTTGTTTCCCATGCCTCCAAAACCCATCTTCGTCACGCAAGTGGAGCCGTTCCACTTGCTCTAAACTGTCCGAAATCGCTGGGGCATGTCAGACCGATAATCCCGATATCGCATCACCGCTTGAAGGTCTTCTTGACAATAATGGCACACCGTTTCTGTGTGATAAAAACGGCACGCCACTCGACAACGCCATACTCAAGGAATTGGAATCTCTGTTCCAAAATGCCCTCAATACCTTGGCAACCGAGGAGCAGGAGGAATTCCTGTTTTTGCGCCTATGCCTACGTTACGGCACTAAACTAAAGAATAAAAAGGTCGCTATAAAATTCAAGGAGAGAGATGACACGACCTCCAAGAAACTGAAAAAAGCGGAAAATCGTTTCCGAGAGCTATTTCTCGAAGAATTGGAAAGAAAAAAATTATCATTCCAAGCAATTTCCGATATGTTACCGCTTCTAAAAGATATCGTGGGAAGGATTTTCGTTGACCTCTCTCAAGCCGAACAAGATGAGTGTGACCATGAATACGAGTAATAAAATCTTGCTGGAAACCTATATGAAGCGTAAACTTTACTCGATGTTGGGCGGTCACCCCGTCGAGTTGACAGGCGACGAGGTCACGCAGTACCATCCCAGCGAGGATGTTACTTTCATGGAGCGTTTCGGTGCTAATGCCATCACGGACCAAGAGCGAAAAAACCTGCTTGAACATCTCAATCAATGCGCATTTTGCCGTCAAGAAATTGCGTGGCTCTGTAAATGTGGTGCTCTCTTTGATGAACAACCGGCGCAGAATGCAAAGCCGTCGACCGTAAAAACTCTTTTCCAGAGATGGAAGGCATACGTCAAACCGTTGACGCTGGTTGCTTGTCTTTTAATTGTCATCGGGATCGGTGCCCTGTATTCATTACATTCCGTCGAGCCGTCTCAGGTTGCTTTCAATAACGTCAAAAAAATGCTCAATAGCGACGAGAAAAATTTTTCCACGTCGCTGACGACAAACGGCTATCGATTAAATGGTACGTCGTCGACGAAGGCAATGACGGTCGTGGACGATCACAAGCAGGCGGTACGGTCAGCGTATAAAAAGCTCATTGCGGATTATCCGAGCGACATTTTGTTCCGCGTGGAGTTCGGAAAATATCTCCTTTTCGTGCTTCATGAACCCGACCTTGCACAGAACGAACTGGAAAAGGCTCTGGAAGCATCGCTGCTGCCGCCGGAATTGCACCGGGTACCGGAGTTGCGACTATTGCTTGGAATCGCGGCTTTCGAAGAACGAAACGATATGGCAGCACAAGAACAATTCCGTCACGTTCTCGACCTTGATCCGACGAACCTCGACGCGAAGGTCAACCTGGCCATTAGCCTCTACCGTAGCGGCGAAAAGGAAAAAGCGACAGGAATTTTCGAGCAGTTACGGAAAGAAAGCATTCCTACACCACTTCGCAATCGGATCGAAAGTTTTTTGGATCGTGAATGATTTTCAGTAGATTCACGATCCGTCAATCACATGGCCGGATGTCAAAAGACGTCCTGCATTTCCCATATGAGTATGACTACCTTTTTCACCAGCGACCTGCACTTCAACCACGGAAACATCATCAAATTCTGTCAGCGGCCTTTTGCCTCAGTAGGAGAAATGAACGAGGCGCTGATTGCACGCTTCAACGAAACCGTTGGCCCGTCGGATACGGTGTATATCTTGGGCGACTTGGTCATGGGGCGTGATTTGAATTGTGCTGCAAGGTTAAACGGACGAAAAATCTTGCTCATGGGCAACCACGACACTTTGCAGCCGGAAGCCTACGAGGAGATCGGCATTGAGGTGGTCCGCGAAAACGGTACCAAGGCCAAGGAGTTCATGTATGAAGGCTTCCGAATCGTACACTCCCCTGCACCTGTGATGCGGGAAGTTTTTCCGAGCATTCGCGACAAGCCGGAAAGCTATCGGGACGCGCGGCGTAGCGGGGTGTTGAATAAAGTCGCTCCGTTTTGTGTTTGCGGACACGTCCACCACAATTTTCGCAAGTTGGGCAATATCGTAAACGTGAGCGTTGATGTGTGGGATTACCGCCCTGCAATGTGGGAGGCGGTGCTCGAAGCCTTCAAAGAACCCGATTCCCTGTTTACAGGTCTTTGACGCTTTCTGGTTGTTGCCACAGGTGGGGTGGCGAACGTTGAGAAATAGACACATTTCGTCCAGTAGCCAAGATAAACGAAACAAGGCTAAACCGCAACAGTAAAACTATGGAAATGCAAGTGGGAAACTTTTCCGTAATTACGGAAAACATTTCCCCGTTTACGGAGACACTCTGAAAAACAAAGGATCGCTGTGAGACACCTTGAAACCGTTTGGGACTACGATTATAATGATCCAAACGCTGAAAACAAAAGGGCGAGACGTTGTTTCTTCGACATGAAAGCGAGTCCCTTTTAATCCGTAGGTCTCGGGTTCGAGTCCCGACAATCTCACTTTCTAACTCTTGAAATACCAAGAGGTTGCGTCGATCCGAAACGGCTCGCATTTCAATGAACATTCCGAAAGGTGCCGAAAAAGGTGCCGTCAGGAAAAGAATGGTTTACCGCAAAAGGGATCGTTTTGCCACAATGCGCATTCCGAATCCCCTCTCTTTCCCGGTGTTTTGCCCGCCTTCCCCACGGACTCCGGCTCCGCCTTGCCGCCCGATTTTGGCGTGACGCCCACACAGGCAACGTGTGACGTCAACCGCCGGAAAGCTATCGTTGCCCAACCGAGCCGCGATCACGTCACACGTCGCAACCACGAGGCCTCGTTTTTTCAAGCACCGCCCCTCCGCCGTCCGCGCAAGGAAACACCCCGCTCCGGCAAAGCCGAAACGGGGTGCCGCGAGCCGGAACGGTGAGTTTCAGTCTTGATCGACGTGCATGATCGTTATAACCGGTTTCGGGTCGTCGCCGGAACCGATCACCGCCTTCAAACGTATGTTCTTCGGAAGTTTCGATTTGCCGTCCCTCGGAATCCGACTGATGGTGAAAAACACCGTATCCCCTTCGGTCGCTTTCGCCCGAACTCGGAGGACGTTCAACAAGTCCCAGAGACGACCGACTTCGTCTTGCGGCGTCTGACGTTCGCAGTCTTACTTGCTCCAAGCTACGGCGTCGTTCCAGACCTCGATCAGAATTCCCACAGGAACGACAAAACCGCATTGACGAGAAAGGTCTGTCGGAACCTCGACGAGGAAGCCGTCGGCGATCATTTGCTTGCGGCTGTAGCTGTGAATCACGTCCGCGTTTTCGAAAAAACTGCTCACTGCATTCTCCTAAATAGATGATATTGCTGTTGTTACGAACACGACAACAAAATACTCCTCACGTCCGTGAAAGCAATGGACGTCATGAAACCAAGAGAGCGGAAAGAAAATCGATGCGTTTTCCTTGCAAATTCCTTGCGAAAAACAAGGAAATCGTCGGGGAGGATTGGTAACGCAAAAGGAACCGAGGCTGGTGCGAAGCTCCTTGACAACGTGGTAGTGCAAAAAAGAAAACGCTCCTCGGAGTCGGCGGGACTCCGAAGGGCGAGGAAGATGTTTTATCGGAACGCTTCTCGGCGCAAGCCAACGAACCGGGTACAATGAGGTTTTTACCAACCGTCACTCGGAAACGCAACGTGACCGTTCAAAAAACGCTCTTTCCCATGCCGCCCAGGAAGGCATCGAAACCGAAGAAAAAGAAAGCCAAAAAACTGCCCGGTCATTATTGCGGGGTCTGCGGTCGTCGTCGCGCCAACGAAAAATTCTCCGGCAAAGGTCACGCCGCCCACATCTGCAAGGACTGTGCCAAGGAGCAACGAACGGAAGCCAAGATAAAACGCAAGATCGCCGGTGCAACTCAGGTCGAGAATAACTTTTTCCGTGATCTGCCGACTTCGTTGCCGGAGGAGCTGATCGAAAACGTTTTTCAGACGGAAGCGGTCCGCATCGAACGGATCGTGTCGACCGGTCAATCGAGTCCGCCGGATTTCTGGTACGACCAATCGGAAGGCGAGTGGGTGATCCTGCTTCGCGGTGAAGCGACGCTGCAATTTCAGAGACCGAGAAAGATGCAACGCCTCTCGCCGGGAGATTACGTTTATATCCCGCCGCACCGAAAACATCGCGTTTTCTCGACCTCCGAAAAGAAAACGACGGTCTGGTTGGCGGTTTTTGTCAAGCAGCCGAAGCGACAATGGACCATACGCCGGGCAACGTCGGACGACATTCCGACCTTGAAAATCCTGTACCGGGACACGATTCAGGCCGTTTGCGCCGCCGATTACAACGGCAAGCAGATAGAAGCCTGGTCGTCGACCGCCGAACGAACCGACTCGTTTGCCAAGCGGATCGAGACGCAGTATTTCATCGTTGCGGTTTCGGAGAGCGATGAAATCGTCGGTTTCGCTTCATTCGAGGAGCCGGACTACCTTGACCTGATGTACGTCCACAAGGATTTTCAATTTCAAGGCGTCGGCAATTCCCTGTTGGCGGCGATCCAAGAAAAAGCGGCAGAAGTCGACGCAACGAAAATCATGTCCGACGTGAGCATCACCGCGAAGCCGTTTTTCGAGAAGTACGGTTTTCGTGTCGTGAAAAAGCAAACCGTCCAAATCGGTGACGTTGAATTGACCAACTATAAAATGGAGAAAGAGATCGGCAACGAATTTTTCTCCCAAAAATCCCAAGGAGTTTTCCAATGACCGCCAACCCCCATCAAAAACGTTCTCTCGGCCCGGCGCCGTTGCTTTATCCCGAACCGGCTTTGCTTGTCGCGACCTATGACGTCGAGGGAAAGCCGAACTGCATGACCGCCGCCTGGGTCGGAATTTGCGTCTCCGATCCGGTCAGTCTCATGGTCGCGATCCAGCCGCCCCGGCACACGCACGACGCATTGCTGTCACGGAAAGCGTTCACGGTTTGCGTGCCGTCGGAAAAACTGGTCGCCGAAACCGATTTCGTCGGCATCGTCTCCGGGAAGAAGTACGATAAATTCGCCGCCTGTGGTTTTACCGCCGTGAAAGCGGAACACGTCGACGCTCCGTACATCGCCGAGTGTCCGGTGATCCTCGAATGTTCGCTCACGAATCACCAGCGTATCGGCACGCATACGATCATGATCGCTGAAATACGCGACGTGAAAGCCGACGAGGATTGTCTCGACGCCTCGGGCAAATTTCCCGACATCGAAAAGGTGCTGCCGATCATTTTCGACTGCGGCTCGAAAAATTATTACGGCATCGGCAAACAGCTCGGCAAAGGTTGGAACATCGGCAAATCGCTGATCAAAAAGGAGTAGGCCGTCTTCGTCAAGTAGTCGGTACGAAAACCGGTCAAAGAGCGTTTGAATCGAGACAGGCCGATCAAACAACAGGGAGATAAGCCGATGGACCCGTTCGATTTTTTCATGATCGTCGTCCCCGTTCGCCGTCACTTATCTTTTTCGGTATCCACTCCGGCGGCGAACAAAACGATTCGCTTGTCGACACGTTTGACTCCGATCTCTTTGACGTAGCCGAGTTCGATCCATTTGACGAGCGTGTAGACGCCGCTTTTCGGATCGCTGTAATGCTCGGCCAACAGAGGATATATCTCTTTCAACAGGCATCCTTCCGGTTTGCCCTTGAGACATTCCGTAACGGAATGGCACATGCGGCGAAACGACGTCGTATGTCCGCCTTGCGTCCCCGGAACATTGTGCGCCATCGCCGGATGCAGGAATTCCTTTTTCAGGCAATGCGGATGTTCTTCTTTATCCTTGGCCAAAAGCGCAAAGCGGGGACCGCCGAAAAAACGCTTGGGATCGTTGCTTCCCGAATCGAAAACGCCCATTTTCGCACGAATGACGCCGATACCGAATTTCTTCGCGACCTCCTGAAAGAAGCGGTTTTTGCCGCCCGCCTTTCCTTTCCGGCGTCCCTCCGGTACGGCGACGTAAACGTAATGGAAATCCTTCTTCCAATGATACGCCTGTTCCAGCACCTCCAGACCGGCACTCGTTTTGACTTCGACGGCCCAATATTCGTCGCCGTTTTTCACGACGATATCGATTCGCCGTCCGCTCCGACCGCCGTAGGTTACTTCGCAGAAGATTTCGTAACCCTGCCCCCGCAGCCACTCGGCGATCACGCAAGCGAAATCGGCTTCCTGCCGTTGCTTCGGTCCTTCGGTTTTCGTGACGGCGGACGTTTGTGTACGCTTCGGCATCCGCTCAGACCATTTCTTTGAGAGCCTTGAGCGCCCGGACGCGGATTTTTTCGTGCGCCTTCTTGGCGGGGCGGTCGTAGATTTCACCGGTCAGCGGATTCTTGACGCCCTTCTTGGCGGGTTGCGCTTTGACCTGTTTGAGATCAATCTTGAGCAGACCCGGCAGCACGAACGCCTTGGCACCCTTCTTGTCGAAGCTCTTTTTGATTTCTTCGGTCAGGGCGTCGACGACGGCGGTCACGTCCTTCTTGGACAATTCCGTGGCGGCGACGATGTTGGCGATGATTTCCGTTTTTGTGAGCGGTTTCTGCGCTGCGGGTTTCTTTTCGGCTTTGGCCATTGAAAAATTCCTCCTTGAGGGTGGGAAATGGAAAACAAACTCGGACCATTGTATCCCGTAAAAACGGGGGCGACAAGCAGGTCGAAACAAAAAACCGCCCGGCAGGACGTATCCCACCGAGCGGTTCGAATGCCAACCGTTGTTTCTCATTTCGTCTTTCCCAAGCCGCCGAGTCCCGGCAACGCTTTGATCGCTTGGGCTTGTTCGACCGGGGCGACGTGCGTGTAAATCGACATCGTCAGCTTGATATCCGAGTGCCTCGCCAAGGTCTGGGCCATTTTCGGCGAAACGTTCGCGCGAGCTAAATTCGTAACGAACGTGTGCCGCAGACCGTGAAAGTCGGCGTACTTGCCGTGCGAATCGACGTACTTCAGATAATCGCTCGCTTCCCTTGCCGTTCGTTCCGCGTCGGAGTTCGACTCGTTGATCCAAACTTCACGAGCCGATGCCAAGTCCTTCTCGATCATTTTCGACGTCTTCCGCTCCGTCGAACAGGTCTTTTCCGAAACGGGAAATAAAATCTCATCCGGATCGGGGTTCTTCTCGTCGACCCAAGTATTGAACTCCGCGACCACGTCGGGATGCAGGAATTGCGTATCCTCCCGTTTCCGTTTCGAATACGACGCGCTGATCGTCAGCGTCGGATACTCGCCGTCGAGGTTGAAATGCCGGAGCGTGACGCTGCCGAGTTCACCCTTGCGAAAGCCGGTCCACGCGGCGAGAATGTAAAACATGCGGCGATCCTTGCCGGAGATTCCCTCGACCATGACGCCTTCTTCGGCGGCTTTGAGCATGTACTCGAACTCTTCCGGCTCCAGCGGTCGCCGAACGTGTCGCGGATCAGTGTCCGCGTTGAAAAGCGAAAGGTCAAGAAGCGTTTGCCGCTCAAGACGGTTTCGTTTGACGAGCCAGTTGCAGAACGATTTTATCGCACGGATATAGTGGTTGCACGTTCCGAGCGACAGCTTCTTCTTACCCCGCTGCAAACCGGTCAAAAACTTCTCGACGGAATCAGTACCGATTTGAGCGATAGTTCTCGGCTTTGATTCTGTAACGTACAGTTTGATCTGGTTGATCGTTTGCGAAACATGTTCCGGCGAACTGTTTTTCGAAATGAGATGCTGTTCGAAATCGTCGACATGTTCGTCGATGGAAATTTTGAGAGCCTCGGCGAAGGAATCGACGGTGACGCCCCGCTCGGATCGTTGAACGAGATCGTTCAACATCTTTTGTGCGACGTTTTTGTCGCCGACCAAGGCGATGCGCCGCTCGATACCGTCGGCGTCGATGTATCGGCCCCACCAGTTCTTCGACTTCGTCTTGACCTTCTTGCCCGACTTCGGGTCTTTAACGTACACGTTCTTTTTGTAGAGACTCGCCATGATTCCGCTCCTGATTTCACGGGTAAACGATTGTTGCCAAAGACGCCTATCGCCTTTGTTGACAACACGTTACTCCTTCTTTCGTGGTTGGGAATCCGTAGCCCCGTCTTTTTTTTGCGTGTTCCATTTCAGTCGGGGCGGACACCCGGCGTCTACCCACCGGGTGAGTTCGCTCTGGTTCCAGTAGAGGGAGCGACCGACCCGCAACGGGGCGGGATTTTGGCCGAGAGCGTTCCATGTTCGCCAGAGCTTGACCGACACGCCGCACAGCTTGGCGGCTTCGCTTGTTTTGAGCAATAATGGGG
>JAVBQW010000185.1:0-37228 GCA_031548665.1 Thermoguttaceae bacterium | reverse complement strand
ATTGGGGATTGGGGATTGGGGATTGGGGATTGGGGATTGGGGATTGGGGATTGGGGATTGGGGATTGGGGATTGGGGATTGGGGATTGGGGATTGGGGATTCGTCGAGCGAAGCTCGACTTGCATTTACTCGCCCCTTGCCCCTAACCCCTGCCCCCTCTCCTACATATTCTCCGTTTGGACGTCGTTACAGCCGATATCGAGGACGAAGGGAATCCCGAGTTCTTCACGGACACGACGTTTGATTCGGCCTCGAATCACGCTTAAACTGGGTTCCGTACGTTCTTCGACGCTCGATTCCCGTAAAATCGTCTGGATTAGCGAGCGGACCCGCTTTTCGTTCTTGGTATACAGAGCGTCGAAAGCCGCTTCGTCGGTTTTTTTGATCACGGCGTAAACGGAACCGGAAAACCCATCCATTTTCGTCGGATCGGCTTTATTGACGTCTTGCACTCGAAATTTTTCACCGAGCGGCTTTTCAATGGTTTCGATTTTGACGCTTGTATCTTCAGGCAACGGCACCTGAGTGTACTCGCCTTTGGAGCGATCAATTTCCGTTTGGCCGGCCTTTTCGACTTCGTCCCTGACTTTTCCCGGCGACGGCAACAAAAAAAACAGCAGCAACACCTGCAGGAGAACCAGCGAGGCCAAGCCGATCAGAATATAGAGTCGCGGAATCCCTTTCGACGGCGTCGATTCGACGACGACGGGATCTTCCGGTGGTTTGACATCTGCTTTCGGATCCTTGGCCATGGTACTATCGGAAAAATCGGCGGCGAGGGGGGATAGTTTACTATTTAGGAAAAGAAAGAGGAAATCAGTGGCTAGCGGATAGTGGAGGAAATCATTGCCGCTATCCGTTATCCGTTTCTTACTTTATCGGCACATCGTCGAGATATTTCAGGTTTCGTTCCGTTTTATCTCCTTCGGCGTCCCGCAGGAAGCTGGAGAGCAACATGATTTCGACGAAAGCGTTGACCAATTGCGGATTCGCCTGTTCCGCGACGTTCGTTCGCGGCATCGGTTCGTGAGGACCAACTTCCGAAACTTCGAAATAATGTCGTTTCAGTCCCTTCATCACCAAATACTCCCGAACGTTGATCGCCCGGGCGTAGGCTTTGTCGTCGGCCAATCGGTACGATCCTTTTTCCTCCGGCGAGGCGTGTCCCTTGATCTTGATCTTGAACGGCGAACCGGCCAATTGGTCGTAAACCGTGTCGAGATCCCGTTTGGCCCGATCATTGAGCTCGTCGCTGCCAAAGTCGAATCGGATGATTCCTCCCTTGACGATCTGCTCATTGGGCTTGATCGTTTGCACGCTCGGATTGTCGCCCTGTGGCGCCGCGACTGGTTGGCCGCCGCGCATGACGTCGAGCCGCTTCGATCGTCCCGTTGTATTGATCCGTTGTTTCGTTGCGTTCGCCGACTTTTCCTGAGGAGATGTACTCGCTCCTTGATAGCCGAAGCCTTCACGCAACGACTCGATCGCCGCTTGGACCTTGACGACCTGCAGCGTACTCATCGAGTAGAGCATAATGAAGAAGCAAAGGAGCAGCGACATCATGTCGCCGTAGGTCAAAATCCATTCAGGGACTCCCGCTTCCGGTGGTTTTTCACGAGCCATTTTCAGTGAACAGTGAACAGTGAACAGTGAACAGTGAACAGTGAACAGTGAACAGTGAACCGTTGACAAAAAAGTGTTAAATGACGCTTGCGTCTTCACTATTCACTATCCACTATTCACTATCAACTCTTAGGCTGCCGCTTCTTCTTCGACGGGGCGGTCGTTGGGTGGGATGTAGGTCAACAGTTTCTGTTTGATCACGCGGGGATTTTCACCGGCCTGGATCGCGACGATTCCTTTGAGCGTGATGTCCATGACAAGTAATTCGTCGTCGTTCAAAAAGCCGAGCTTGTCGGCCATCGGCAGTAAAAACAGGTTCGACGCCACCGCTCCGTACAGTGTCGTGAGCAACGCGACGGCCATACCGGCACCGATCGTATCCGGGTCGAGGTCGGCGAGCATCAACACGAGTCCGATCAGCGTTCCGATCATTCCGAACGCCGGACAGTATTTTCCAAAGTTGGCGATAAGCCCTTTTCCGGAACCGTGACGACCGTTGATCGCGTCGATTTCGGTGTTCATGATACTTTCGACGACTTCCGGCGACATGCCGTCGACTGCCATGCGGATTCCACCGGCGAGGAACGGATCGGTAATTTCCTCCATTCGGTTTTCCAAGGCGAGCAAACCTTCGCGTCGAGCCGTTTCGGCTAACGAGACGAGCTGCGTGATCGTTTCAATTGGACTTTGCTCCTTATTGAACACGGTCATCTTAATGACATTGATCGTCTTGAGTACCGTCTTCATCGGGTAAGCGACCATCACCGAAGCGAGCGCCCCTCCGAACACGATCAGTACCGAGGGCGTGTCCCAGAAAATTATCAACTTATCGATACCACCCAAGGCGATCGAGGTCAAAATGAGCCCCGATCCCAAAAGGCTGCCGATGATCGTTCCAAGGTCCATAGCGGAAAGGAAGGAAATAGAGAGGGCGATGAGGGCAACGACAAAAAAACGTCAAAAAATGATTTCGCCCTATATTTCCTGCTAATTCTCTATCCTATAACTCTTTTTGTCAATATCCGTCATGTTGGGGAACCGCGCGGCGAATCGGCATGGTTAACGGAATCCTTCACGCTGCGGTACGGCGCTGTTGACGACGATTCCCTCAGCGGGGGCGTACTCGGCTCGTGGGAACAGGTTTTTCGCCTGATGATACGTTACGGTTCGACGAACGACTTCATCAAGCGGTTCGCGAACCATGAGCGTTTCGCCGTTCGTCAACGTGATCAACGTATCCGGACAGCGTTCAACGTAGCGAATCAGCTCGGCGTTCAAAATAAACTCGTCGCCGTTCAATCGGGTCAATCTAATCATGTCAGTGAACAGTGAACAATGAATTTTTTTCGTTGTTTTACACTGTTCGTTGTTCACTCTAAACTATCCTCAGCAGGGCGTCATACATTTCGTTGGAGGTCGTGATGACTTTTGAGTTTCCTCGGTACATGGCGGAGGCGAGAATCATGTTGATGATCTCGGTGCCGATGTCGGCGTTCGACAATTCAAGGGTCCGGGACTTGATCACGCCGACACCGTTCTTTCCGGAACCGGCGGTGTTGACGACAGCGTCACCGGAATTTCCACTGGCCCGATACAAGCTGTCGCCGACCTTGAGCAGACCTTCTTGATTGGTGAACGTCGCCAAGGGAATCTGGCCGAGCGGTCTGGATACGCCGCTGCTGAAGATTCCCATGACGGTTCCATCGGACAAAATTTCGTAATCGCTCAGAACTCCTGCTCCAGCTCCGTCCTGGTAATACTGGCTGACGTCCGGAGCGTTGGTTGCCAAGGCCGTCAAGGCGCCGACGTCGATATTGAAATCGAACGACAAGGGACTGACCGAAGCGACCGACGTTCGTTCGACGGAAATCGTCGTATTCGACGCTCCGATCATCTTTCCGTGCTGGTCGAAGCGAATCGTACCGGTTCCTGTAGCGATCGACACGCCCTCGCTCGGTTGGTTGTCCGGCGAGTCGGCGAACCAACGATACACCGTTTCCGTATCGCTTTTCGATTCGAGGACCATCGTGAGACGGACGTTGATTCCTGCTCCGAGCGAATCGTAAACCGTCAAGTCGCTCGGGACGCCGTCGCCGATCGCCTCCTGAACGACCGACCAACCGAGATTGACCGCTTTATGCCCGGCCTGCATATACATGTCGCTGCTGAGAAGCTCCAGCGTGTTCGGCTTTCCGGCGTTGCCCGTGATGAACAACGCGCCGTCGATGATCGAAGCTCCCGGCGAACCATTGTTGATCACGCTGCCGATCTTTCCTTGATCGGCGGGAACACCATCCGCCGTCGTACGAATTCCGTAAGCCTCGTTCAGGAATTTCAGGTAATCGCCAACGGTCGTCGTTTCGTCGATTTTCAAGGTCGCCTGCCGCAATGAGGTTTCGCCCTTCGTCGGATCGAACACCAACGTTCCCGTCTCAAAGGCGTGAACGAAGCTGCCGGAGCTTTGGTCTTGTTGGCCGACGTCGATCAATTTGGTGTTCGTGTTGATCAAAGTGTTGCCGCCGCCAGCGAAATTCATCTCGGGCTGCTTGATGAGATCGACGTCCGCCATGCGGTCGATCAGCGTTGCGTCGGCGTCAAAATTCGGTATTTCGCCGACGAGATAAAAATTGGTAGCCTCTTTTCCGGTTGAACGGTAAATCTTGCGCCCGACCCAACCATCGGAATTGCCCGCGTCGATGGTCGGAATATCCGACAATTCAAGTTGCCCGCCGAGTTTGCCGCCGTTGACGGAAACCGAATCGCTGATCAACGACGGTCGGCTCTCGTTGCCGCCGGCGTCGACATAAGTCACGTAATATTGGTAAGTTCCTTCCAAACGGCTTAGATTGAGCTTTTTCGTCGGATCGGTAATTTCCGTCGTCGATTTCGTGTCGGTGTAATTGTTCGCCGTCGTTGCCGGATCGATATCGGCAACTTGATAAAAACTCGGTGTTATCGATTCGTCCTGCGGATTGACGGCCCGATAGATACGTAATTGCGTGTATCCGTTTTCGAGATCCGGTAGATTCGTCAATGTGACGGAATCCTGTCCGGCGCTGACGGAAACTTCGATCGGAGCCGAAAAGTCCGATTCAACGCCGTCGGCGTCGACATAGGACAAGCGGTAGAGATATTTTCCCGTTTCGACGTCGCCCCCGCTCGCGGTTCCGTTTGCGTGGGTTTTGCCTTCGACCTGCGGCAGGGGAATCTGCGCGGCGGAAAGTTTTTGATCGCCCGGCGACGATTTCGACAGGTCGGTCATCGGCTTGGTTCGCAGAACGGTTCCCTCCGTCGATGATTCGCCCACGGCGTTCAGTTGTCCTGCCAATTCCACGCTGTTCGTTTCGATCGCGATGGTCTTTTGGCCGATCGGAATGCTGATCGTTCGAAGCTGGTCCTTCTGGATACGAAACTGATCGTCGACGTTGTAGCCCATGACGTACAGGCCGTTGTTCGTCGTCAAAGTACCGTCGCCGTTGACCTTCAAGACGCCGTTTCGCGTGTAATACGGAACGTTGAAGGCATCATTCGGCTGCTTGACAATGAAAAACCCGTTGCCGTTGATCGCGATGTCGGAATTCGTCATCCCTTCTTTGAAACTACCCTGCGAAAAATCCGTCGTGACAGAGGCCAGCTCGACCCCTTGGCCGATCGTTCGCGGATTGGTCCCGGCGCCCCAATCCTGAGGACCGTAGCCGTAGCTGTAAAGATAGGGAAGAAACGAGGTGAAATCGGCCCGCTCCGCTTTGTAACCGATCGTGTTCGCGTTCGCCAGATTGTCGCCGGAAACGTTGATCGTTTTTTCCGCCGCTCGCATTCCGGTGCTCGCGATGTGTATCGACGAGGTCAGTCCGAGTCCCATGGTCTTCGCTGATTCGAGTATCTGAATAAAAAGACTATTCCAGTCGGTTTATCGACACAAAGAATCGGAAAAAACCAGTAATTCCGAAGAGGAGAGAAAAAGGGACGAACGACGGAGCGTTTCGAATTCAACCCTAACGGGGTGGAAAATTCGTCGCCCCCAATCGGTAAACGTTCCCGGAGCCAACCCCCTTAGAACTTCCAGCCGAACATCACGGAGTAGTACATGTCCTGATGGCATTCTGAGAACAGGTATCCGAAGTCGCCGCGAATGTTCGTCCAGCCGCGATTCCAGCCCAAGCCGACGCCGAGGTCGCCGGCGTTGCGGTCCGTCATCCGGGTCGCCATCAGGGCCGAGGCCGGCGAACCCGTCATCCAAACGTCGTAGTTCGAATCGACGTCGCCGACGTTCGCGATGTAACGGGTTCGAAGTTCCGTGGTCAGCAAGCCGCCGTCCATGGTTCGCGCGTTGTGCGTAAAAAGAAGTCCGACCGGCAACACGAGCATGTTTGCGTGCGAAGCGTCGTTGCGGAACGCCGTCTGACCGCCCCAGGAGACGTCCATGGCGTTCTGGTAGTAGTATCCGTATTCGAGACCGATCGTCGGCGACAGGTGCAGGCCGCCCAGGCAGATGGTCTGCGTCAGGGTCGCCGAGAGGGAAACCATGCCGGAGTCCATGTTGCCCGTCAAATTGCCGTCGATGTTTTCCTGACTGATGGAATGGTTCATGCCGAGCCAGCCCGCTGAGAGAAGAAGATCCACGTCGCCGTAACAGGCGTTCGAGTAAACGTAGACGCCGCCGAAGCCCGTTTCGTTTCGGGTTTTCGCCGTGGAACCGTTTGAATGGACATTGCCCCAACCGCCGACGCCCATGATTCCCGACCGGGTCGTTCCCCGAACACCGTCGAAACCGAACGCAACGGCGTATTGATCGTTCACGTAACCGTACTGGAAATTGCCGCTGTTCAGTCCGAAGCCGCGACCGTTTCCG
Source organism: Thermoguttaceae bacterium (assembly GCA_031548665.1). GTDB lineage: Bacteria > Planctomycetota > Planctomycetia > Pirellulales > Thermoguttaceae > WRKP01. Next base: position 30,753 of record JAVBQW010000185.1, on the reverse strand, counting down.
TAAATCGGCGTCATCCAGGCGTCCGCCATCGGCCGTCGAACGCCGCAACTCTGTCCGAGGAACATGGAAGAGGCGTGATGCGAATAGACCGGAACCGTTCGGGACCGGAGATAAATCGCGTTGGCAATCCCCGTCCGTGCGTCGTACAGGGCGCTTCCCGCCGAAGAAAGATTCACAAGATCGAAGCTGCTCTGGACCGCGACTTCCGCGACGTCGTCGTCGTCGACGTTCGTCATCAGGTTCTCGATGAAGTCGTTGCCGCCTCCGTAGGAATCGATGACCGGACCGATCTGCGGCGAAAGGTTCGGGAACAAATCGGAGCTGAAATTACGTTTCAGGATATAGTACAGTTTGCCGTCGCCGTACGTCAGGTCTTGCGAAACTTTGTACAGCCGGTTGGCGACCGTCGTCGCGGTGCCGTTGTTCGTGAAGCCCGTCATGGCGTTGCCGAGGTAGACGCGGAGTTCCGAACCGGCCCCCATGGTGTAATCGACGAACGTCGTCCGGAGCGTTCCGCCGCTGTTCACGGTGAGTTTTCCGCCTTGAAACGCCGCCTTGGTCGCATCCTGAGCCCCCGTGACGTCGAGCGTTGCGCCGCTGGAGACGGTTGTCGTTCCCGACGAGGTGATTTGGGCCCCTTCCTGAAGAACGAGATTTCCAGCCTTGACGTCCGTGGAGCCGCTACCGGACAGTGTTCCGGCGTAGTTGTAGCTGTCCGAGCGATTGAACGTCACGGTCCCGGTGGAATTGATGTTGCCGACGTAGCTGCCGCTCGTTCCGCCGTTGCCGATGTCGACGCCGTTCGAACCGACGGTCAGCGTTCCGGTCTGGGTGTTGTTCGCGCTGAGGATGACGAGTCCGTCGGCGTTGCTCAGGTCGAGGGCTCCGGTGCCGGAAAAAACGTTTCCGACGGTTCCGGCGAAATGGATGTTGACCGTTCCTGAATTCGCAACGGCGGCGTTTCCGAGGGAGGTTTCCCGATTCGCCGTCAAAGAACTTCCGCCGGCAATGCTGATGCTTTCGACGACATTGGTTCCGGTGTTGTCCAACGTGAGACCGGCGTTGCCGGAAACGTTGATCGAGTTGGTAACCAGGGCGGCCGAGCCGGTGAACGTGTAGTTGCCGTTTGAAACCTTTACGGCTTCCGGAGCGACGGACTGTCCGGACAGCGTGACCGAGTGAGTGCCGCTCAGGGCGAAGTTGACGGTGTCGCCGGTCGTGAAATCCGAGTATGTCGGCGTGGTTTGACCGTCCGACCATCCTTGCGTGGTTTCACCGCGGTTGGCCTCCCAAGTCGTGTCGTTTCCAGTCCAATACAGTGTTTGGACGACTTTGAAAATTTCGATGCTGAACGTGTTACCGTTTTGATAGACCGTTGCTCCGCCTTCGCCGTAACCGGAAACGTCGAAGCTGGCGGTCGTCAAGTTGGTTCCGGCAGTGCTTGTCGTCAGGAAATCGCTCTTTGAGTTCATGTTTCCAAGGACGTCCAAGGTGATTTTGCCGCTGCTCGGTCCGGTGACGGTATCGGCGACGACGCTCAAGATGCCGGACGTCGCGGTTCGGGCCAACGACGAGCCGCCGTTGAGGGTCAAGGTTCCGCTGCTGCCGAGATTGATGCCGCGATTGGCGTCGTAGGCAAGCGTCGAACCGCTTCCGACCGTCATTGAATTGTTCGATCCGCGAAACGTCAGGTCGCCGCCGAGATTGACCGTTCCGCCGTTCAGGGTGAATGCCGAACCGCTCGCCGAGGATCCGTTGGAGCCTTTGGTACCGCTTTTGGCTCCGCTTCCACCGGCTTCTCCGCCGGTTCCACCGGTTCCGGCGACGCCGCCGAAAAAGACGTTTCCGGCGAAGTTGACGCTGCCGCCGTTCACGGTCAGCGTTCCGTTTCCGGCGTTTCCGCCTTTTCCGCCGTTTCCGCCGTTGCCGAAACTACCGGCTTGTCCGTCAGCGCCGGCTTGCCCGACGTATCCGGGAAAGTTCGGATCTTCTTCATCGCCGCCGAGTCCTTTGACTCCTTGGTTTCCTCCGACGCCGCCGACGCCGCCGCTGCCGCCGTTGCCGCCGAACTGGACGCCGGAACCGAAATTGACGATTCCGTTTTGGACGGTGAGGACGGCGCTGCCTCCGTTTCCACCGGCGCCGCCGACTCCTCCGACGCCGCCGTTTCCGCCGTTGCCGCCGTTTCCGCCGTCGTGGTTGGGATACACCGTTTCGGTGATCGGATCGGTGTAGCCGGCTTGGGCGTGGACCCCTTGTCCGCCGTTACCGCCTTGTCCGCCGACGCCGCCGGTTCCGCCGGTTCCGCCGCTGCCGCCGAAGACCGTGTTGGCGAGGAAAGAGGACGTTCCGTTGGTGAAGGTGAAGGTCGATTTTCCTCCGTTGGCTCCAGCCGCTCCGGCTCCACCGGTTCCGCCGCCGCCGCCGTTGGCTCCGTTGATTGGCGTCGCATAGGTCATACCGTAACCGCCGCCGGCTCCGCCTTTGGCTGCGTTGCCGCCGTTGGCGCCTGCGGCGCCGACGGCTCCGAAGAGCGTGGAGGAGAAGTCGAAATTAACTCCGGCCCCGTTGACGGTGACGTTAAGATCGCCGCTGGCACCGCTTTGTCCGCCTTTTCCGCCGTCGCCGCCTTTACCGCCGGCCGTTGCGGCTTGAGAGGGATTGTCGCCGCTCATATTGGCGTTGAAACCGCTTTGTCCGAGGGTGCCGTTGCTGCCGCCGACGGTACCGGAAGTTCCGGCGGCTCCCCAAGTGGTGTCTTGAGCTTGGGAAGCGGTCGTGACGGCTGTCGTTTGGACTTCAGCGGCAACACCTGGGGTTCCGTCGTCGCCGGGATCTCCCGGAGCGGCGTAAATCAGGGTGTTTACGCAAAGGACTGCTCCCATGACAATGGCAACGAGCAGAGAACGAAGAGATGGAGCTGCCAAACGATTTCTTTTTTCGGTGATTGTCATGACTTTTTCGAGAGCGGATTACAACGCTACTAAATACGTAAAATAGAGAAAGTTTATCGATAAAATCGATTTTGCCGTAAAGTGGAAATCGACCGAATTGGCGGATACTTTAGCAAAAATCGGTTTTTATCGAAAATTTTTGAAAAAAAGTCGCATGGAGTTGACTGTTTGAACCCGGATATCTGCATAGTTCAAAACGCTCCCAAGAGCTCTGGACTTTTTCCGCGAATTTTCTTACAGTTCGTGGCATGCCGGAAATTTTTGCTCAAATCCAGTCGCTGCTCAAAAAAGGACGGGTCGTCGACCTGCTCCTGCCGCTGGTCATTTCGGCGAGTATCCTGATCATCTTCGTGCCGCTTAATCCGTGGCTGCTGGACGTTCTCTTGTCCCTCAACATCGCGATCGGCGTCATCATTCTGCTCACGACGCTGTTCGTCACGAAGCCGCTGGATTTCAGTATCTTTCCGTCGATTTTGCTGGCGACGACGTTGTTTCGGCTCGTTCTGAACATCGCGACGACCCGATTGATTCTCACCCGGGCTGGAACCAATGGAATGGACGCCGCCGGCGAAGTAATCAAAAGTTTCAGCGAATTCGTCTCCGGCGACAGCATCGTCGTTGGATTGATCATTTTCGTGATCATCATCGTGATCCAATTCGTCGTGATCACAAAAGGTGCGACGCGCGTCGCCGAAGTCGCGGCCCGATTCACGTTGGATGCCATGCCGGGCAAGCAGATGGCGATCGATGCCGATCTGAACGCTGGAATCATCGACGAACGGGAAGCGAAACGCCGTCGTGAAGAGATTACGCAGGCCGCCGACTTTTTTGGAGCAATGGACGGTGCCGGAAAGTTCGTACGCGGCGACGCGATCGCCGGAATTGTCATTACGATGATAAACATTCTTGGCGGATTGTTTATCGGAATGATCGAAAACGGAATGGGGCTCGTCGAAGCTCTTTCGCTTTTCACTCGATTGACAATCGGCGACGGCTTGGTCAGCCAGGTTCCGGCCCTGTTGATTTCGTTGGCGACGGGCTTGCTGGTCACGCGGAGCAGTTACAGTACGAACCTGCCGCAACAGTTTTTCGCCCAGATGCTTTCGCGGCCCATCGTCCTGGTGTTGACTGCGATTTTTCTCGCAATTTTGACGACAACCAGTCTGCCGCCGATTCCGCTTTGGTCGATTGCGCTCTCTTCACTGGGACTTGCGTTCTTGTTGCAACGTAAAGCCGGCCAACCGACGATCGAAGAAGCTCAAAAAGCGGAAGCCGAAGCCGCCGAAAAGTCGAAACCAGCCGAAGACGCCCCAGAAGATTATCTCAAAATCGATCCAATGGAACTCGAAATCGGGCTCGGACTGATTCCGTTGGCCGATCCGGGGCGCGGCGGAGATCTTTTGGACCGAATCTATCGGATGCGAAAGGAAGTCGCTGGAGAAATCGGCATCATTTTGCCGCGTGTCCGAATTCGGGATTCGTTCCTGCTCGACCAGATTCAGTATCAGATCAAAATCGCCGGACAACCGATCGCCGCCGGCGTCGTTTATCCGGATCTTTTTCTTGCCATCGATTCCGGTTTGGCGGTCCAAAAGGTCGCGGGACTCGAAACCGTCGATCCGGCGTTTGGAACTCCAGCGCTCTGGATCGACGAGGCGACAAAAGATCAGGCGGAAATCTACGGTTATACCGTGGTCGAACCGGGAGCGGTCATCGCGACACATCTCCTGGAGACGATCCGCAAGCACGCCGATGAACTTCTGACTCGGGACGCAACGCAAGAATTGCTGAACGAATTGAGAAAAACGTCACCGACCGTCGTCGATGAACTCGTTCCCAACGTCCTGAAAATCGGACAAGTCCAGCAAGTTCTTCAACTCCTGCTCCGGGAACAGATTCCGATTCGGCAGTTGGGAACGATCCTCGAAACCCTCGGCGACTACGGAACCCGAACAAAGGACTCGATTACCTTAACGACCTATGTTCGGATGAAACTTGCGAGAACGATCAGTACGAGATATCGCGACGCCAACAACGTTCTCAATGCCGTCTTCATCGATCCGGCGCTCGAAGACCAAATTCGAGCCGGTTTCGAACACTCGGAGCAGGGAATGTATATCCGCCTGTCACCGAACGCGATCGACCATCTTTGTAAGAAAATCCTGCAGGAACTCGAAAAACTGACGTCACTGAACCTTCCGCCGGTCGTAATCGTCAACCCGCAAATCCGAGCGGCGCTCAAACTGATCACTTCGGCGGTTATTCCGGGCCTTGTCGTTTTGAGTCTCACGGAAATCACACACGATACGCAAGTCGTCAGCGCCGGTTTCGTGACGCTGTAGCACAAAGTTAAGGAAAGAATGTTCGCGTTGTGATAACAGCCGGAATGGAGGCGTACTCGCCGTAATGACGGTTTTCGCTTATCGTCGGTCGGCGAGGAGGAGCAGCGTTTCGTCTTCGCCGAGCGTCGACGGTTGCGTCCAGAGCGAGGAACCGGCGTCACGGAAAAGGATCAGTTCGTGCTCGTCCCATTCTTCGGCGAAAACACGGAACGGTCCGATCAACGGTGTTCCGGTTCGCAATTCTCCGGCACACCATGCTCCGAGAACGACGACCATCGGCGTTAACGGCTGACGACGGCGAAGCTGATCAACGGCGGTTGCCGAAAATTGCTTCGTATAAGATTGCAGGAAGATGATCAGATCAACGTCGGCGTCCGGTACATCCGAAAGTTCTTCCAACAATTGAAGGTCGGTCAACCGGCGCAGAGAATCGAGAACCCGCCGGAATTCGCTTCGAGAAGAATCGCCAATCGCAAAAACGCGCATTGTTCGTCTCCTATTTGGCGTTTTGTCGTTCTTCGGCGGCGCTGAGCCTCGAATAGATCGGGAGGAGCGACTCAAGATGATCCGATTGCCCGACGGCAAGTCGATCAGCGGCCAAACGACCGACAACGGACGCTTTCGGCATCCAAAAAGATTCTTCCGCGACGAGTGTTCCCTCTGGAATCTTTGTCTGAAATCGCTCCAAAGCCGGTCCGACGAACACGATTCCCGGCCTTTTTTCTTTTTCCAACCACCAATCGGCAACGGAAATCAAGCGTCTCTCCGAAATTGGTTGCGGCTCTTCCGGTGACAGCTCCGACGGCAACTCGAATTCCTGAACGACGACGTCGCCTCGTTGGGCGTCGACGCCGACGGAGAGGAACCGAACGGCGGCGTCATCGGATCGGAAACCGGCGGCAACGGTTTGCAACGTATTCACGGCGACGACTTTAGCTCCAACGGCATAGGCAAAAACCTTGGCCGTCGCAACACCGACCCGAAGTCCGGTAAACGAACCGGGACCGACGACCACCGCAACCGCTTCGATCTCACCGGGCGAACAATTCTCGTCCCGGAGCAGTTGTTCCATGGCCGGAGCCAAAGTTTTGGCGCTACGATCGGTCTTCGGAAGGAAAATTTCCCGGAGCAATCGCTTTCCTTCAAGGAGAGCGACGCTTCCGAATTTTTCCGTCGTTTCGAGAGCGAGAATTTTCATCATTCCGAAATCGACCGCAGAGCGCCGGAGTACCGGCTAAATGGTAGGGCAACGATCATTTTGTTGCGGCTGCGGCTTCTTCGGCTTTCTTTTCGATATGTTCCGCAACTCTCATTTGACATTCGGCGATTATTTCAACGTATCTTTGGTTCAACCACTGCTGTGCCTTGATCTTTTCCCCAATATCGCCGATCGTCGCGTCGAGTTCCTGAAGTTTGCTTTCGACCGCCTTGCGTTGAACTTCCATTTCGGCGACCTGCTTTTTAGTCGTCTCAATGTCCTGCCGCAACGACGCCTGTTCTTTGTTCGAAATCGCAATGGATTCGTTCAGTTTGACGATATATCGGTTCGTCGAATCGATATCCAATTGAAGTTGGACCCGCTGCCGAAAAGCCGCCGTTAGCAGGATGTCAAAATCTTGAAGCGGTCGATCCTTGTTTTCGAATTCTTTGCGAATTTCCTTTTTGGGAATCAACGCTTCCAATTCTTCCGAAGTCAATCGATCGAAAATTCCCTCCTGTCGATCCGTCGGAACGGCAAGATAGACCGCCCAAGTCGAACGGACACTTTTCTTGATTTGTTCGATTTCGTTATCATTCAATTCGTTCGCCGAAATCAACGTTACCTGATTTCCTGTTTTACTCTTCACCGTAAACCGTCCGAGGAAAGAGCCGCCGACCCGTTCCTGTCCCTCATCGAAAAGATAGACGACACCGGAAAGTCCATCCGGTGGAATAACATCCCCCTTCTCATTCTTCGGTTCGGTAACCGTCAATTTGACTTCAACGAGCATCAACGTCTTGAGCTTGTCTGCCGCCGTGGGCGGTTTGTCGCCACCGAGTTGTTGAGCCGAAAGCGCCTCGCCTTCCACGTTGACATTGCCCGGTTGGCAACCGAACCACGCCTTATTTCGTTCGAAGACCAGGATCTGGAGCTTTGCCTTGAGTTCTTCCAACCCCATCTCGGCAAAGGTTTTCTCGTCGGTTTTCTTCGTCGGCGCCGAACCGGCCAACAGGTCCTCCGCCTTCTTCTCTGTCTCAACGATCTTCTTTTCGTGGTTGGCGATGCTCGTTCGCCATTCTTTTTGGATTTTCATCTCCTGGCCCGTGAAAAAGACACCGACCGCCGCCAAGAGAAGAATCAACACGAGAAAGACGGTATTCCAAATGTTCATGGCTCAATGTGTGAGGGGCTAAAGAGGAAAGGATCAGAGCCGCGACCGTCAGGAAGCGGTTGTCCCGTCAAAACCGCTCCCTCACGGTCGCGGCTCCGCTGAAATAATCCTATCTTATTCTGCCTATTTTGTCAAGTTTTTGCACGCAACGTTCCCAGAAGACCGCGAGGACAAAAACAGACGGAAAATTCGATACTATCCAAACAATCGATAAAGTCGTTCCAAATTAACACCGATAGACCTACCAAGGGCGGGAATCCCATTACGGCGCCGAAATCGGCGCAACGACTAGATATTATTTTCGACACGTTCCGCCGAAAAAAGCAATCCAAATGATCAGCTTTCGTCAAAAGAATACAAATCAACGTCCGTTTTCCTCTGTGGGATCGCTGTATTCGGCGTTCGAAGCCCGAACGATCTGTAGTATTCTTTGCGTGGTTCTCGTTTTTCTTGGTTTCGGGTGCAGTCGGCAGCATTATCGGCTCAAGGCGGACAAGGAAGCCTACGGCCTGCTGAGCTGTGAAACGAACGATCCGCGTTGGAAGGTCGACGACTACCGGATCGGCGTCGATTGCCGGTCCCGAATGTTCGACGGACACGATCCCGATTGCGAACCGATGCCGGCGGACGATCCGACGGCCCACCGCATGATGCATGCTGTCGACGGCAAAAAAGGGGCAAAAAACTGGGGAAAATGCGGCTGCGCCCGTTGCATCGAGAATCCCCGTTGGCGGCAATTCCTGCTCTACGATAAAGACGGAGCCGTCGTTTTGAGCAAAAACACCGCAATGGAGCTTGCGCTGCTCCATTCGCCGGAATATCAGGCGGCCAAGGAAAATCTTTATTTGTCGGCCCTCCGGGTCTCGCAGGAACGTTTCCGCTTCGACGTCCAGTTCTTCGGCACGGATTCGATGTACTATACGGCATCGGGCAAGCTCCGTTCTCCGGAAGGAACTTTTTTGACGAACGACGTCGAGGCGCACGCCACCAAATTGTTCGCGTCCGGCGGCGAACTGCTCGTCGGCATGGCGAACTCGATAACGTGGTCCTTCGCGGGACCGGACGACTGGCATTCCGAGTCGCTGATCAACTTCAATTTCGTGCAGCCGCTGCTCCGCGGAGCCGGTCGCCGCATCGTTCTTGAACGCCTGACGCAATCGGAGCGGAACTTTCTTGCCTCGGTCCGGCGCATGGCGTTTTATCAACAGGGTTTTTATACCCGAGTCGTCGGCGGAGGATCGGACCAGGCCTTGCCGCTCAGTTGGGGCGAAGACATGGTCGGCGTCGGCAACACCACGGTGTCGAACAACGGATTTCTCGGTCTTCTTGCGGACCAGATCCGAATTCAAAATCAGCGACAGAATATCGTGAACATTGAGGAGAACCTCAAACAAATGGAGGAGTTCTTCAAGGCGAGCAAATTCAACGACCGTTTACAGGTCGAGCAGATGAATCAGCGGCGTCTGACCTCCCAGAGTACACTGGTCCGGGAGAAAGCGTCTTACCAAAACAACACGGAAACTTTCCTGCGGTCGATCGGCCTGCCACCGGATCTTCACGTCAAGGTCACGGACCCGGTCGTCGAATCTTTCGAGTTGATGTCACCGAGTCTATTGCGTTTGCAGGAAAACGTCGGCGTCTTCCTCAACGTGGTTCGGAAGGAAGACGAAGCATTGCCCGAAGACCTGCGAACCCGGCTGAACGATCTTGTTCAATGGGGCGAAAACGAACTCGCCAAGATCGCGTACGATCTCGAACAACTCGACAAGAAAACGCCGGACCGGCTTGCCGGATTCCGCGCCTTGAAACTCTGGGCCGACAAGGAAATCCGAAACGGTGAACGGCTTGATCCGAGTATTTACGACTCCAATCTTTATCTCCAACGGATTGCGACGTTGAAAGAAGAGGAAGACACGAACCGACTTCGTGCGGCTCTCACGCTGCTTCGGCTCTTCGTCAACAACGATGAATCGGCAATCAGAACGATGTTCGAAAAACGGATCTTCGGCAAAGACGTCGAAGATGCAATGATCCTGCTTGAGTTGACCGACCTCGGCGTCAAGACGACGGACGAATCGGTCGTCGAACTGCCGCCCGATGCTCCCAAAGAGGCGGAGAAAGCCAAAGAAGACCTGATCGAATCCCGGGAACGTTTGCAAGTCTTACAGGAACAGCTGAAAACCGAAGAAGAGATTTCCCGAGCAGACGAACTGACACCGAAAGCTCCGATCCGGGAACAGACGACGCTCCGAATCAACGCTGACGACAGCACGGAACAGAAAAAAGCGGCTTCGGTTCTTGCGGAGTCGAATCGAAAGATGAACGAACGGCTTGCGGAGCTTCTTCTCAAGCCGGACGGGTACCGGACTTGGTTGAGCCGGATTTTGAACGCTTTCGGCAACGAGTTGATGGGGCTCTCAATCCTCCAGACACGGATCCGGCTCGATTCCTTCACGCTGACGCCGACGGAAATCACGCCGGAAAACGCCTTTGGAATCGCTGCGGAATGTCGACTCGATTGGATGAACCAGCGAGCTTCGCTGGTCGATCAATGGCGTCAACTCGAAATCACCGCCAACCAATTGCGCGGCGACCTGAAATTGACCGTCAACGGCGAACTCGGAACCGTCGACAAACGCGGTGTCCGCTTCGACGGAGACAACGGAACGGTTAAAATGGGGCTCCAATGGGATACTCCGCTGACACGACATGCCGAAATGCTCGCTTATCGTCGGTCGCAAATCGCCTATCAACGGGCAAGACGGAACTACTACGTTTACGTGGACGCCGTCAACGCCAAACTTCGACAAATCCTGCGGGACATTGAAACGAGTCAAATCGACTTCGAAATCCAGCGGAACTCGATTTTAGTGAACACGTCCCAAGTCAACCTTTCGCAACTCAAGCTGATCAAGCCGCCGAAACGGGGCGAACGTTTTGATCCGACTTTGGCTCGGGACTTGGCTGACGGTTTACAGAACTTGCTGACTTCGCAAAACCAGTTCCTCGGAATTTGGATCGACAACCAGACCTTGCGGATGCAGCTCGACCTGCTCATGGGAACGATGCAGCTTGACGAACGCGGAAACTGGATCGATCCGGGCCCGATTCGAGCGGATCGATTTGAAACATCGATTCCAAACGGCCAATTGCCGATCATTCCACCGGCTCCGAAGCTCGAGTTGCCGCCGAAACTTGCGCCGCCGGTGCTCGAACAGGAAAATCTGCTCGAACAGCCCGCCGAGGGAACGTCGTTGCCGCCGGAACCGCAGCCGATGGTCTTGAAAAAAGATCCTGAAACGGTTCCGTTGCCTCTCCGACACGACGCTAAACCGGCGCCGGTGGAAGCGAAGGTTTCCAAACATTCGGAGCCGCCGCAAAAGAAATTGACGTCGAAAAACGCCCCCCCGCCGCCGAAAACGCCGGAATAAAATTAGCCGCGTCGCCCGCGACGCGATTTACCGCTCTTCGGCTAACTCTCTCGCAACGGGAATCTTCAACACGGCAAGCGCCGCAGCGACGTTCGAAACGACGCCGACCAACAGCAGCCCGCCGACGAGCAGGACGAATTGCCGCAACACGGCCTCCGGACTGATCTGATGCATGGTTCCGAGGAGAAACGGAAACAAGGCGAACGCCGACGCAACGACCGCCAATCCGAGCCCCCAACCGAGCAAGGTAAAGCTTTCGTAAAGCAGCAGGAGGATCACGCGGCTTTTGGTGAAACCGACCGCTTGGAGCAGGGCGAGCTCCTTACGGCGTTCGAGAACGTTGCGGCTCTGGATCACCGCGAGTCCGAAGACGCCGAGCAGCAACCCGATGCCGCCGAGACTCTGGAACGTCGACAAATACGTGTTCTGGATCGCGAACAATTTTCGTAACCGATCTTCCTTCGATTCGATGGAAACTCCGTAATCGCTGAACACCCGATATAAAAACGGAACGAACCAACGGTCGCTGTCGCTCGTCGGCTGTCTTAGATGAAACAAGAAAAATCGATACCCGCCAATTTCCGGAAAGAGTTCCAAGAGATTGCTTTCTCCCATGAGAATATCGCCTTGAAACAGCGAATTGTCGAGAAGTCCGACAATCTCGCAACGAAATGTTCGGTCGTTGGAATCCTTCATTTCGTAGACCTCGCCGATTCCTCCGTAAAGATGGAGCGAATACATCGCCGTGTTGGCGTCCAGGAGAATCGGAACACGCCGTATTCCATCCGAATCGAAGGAAAGCGGACGCTTGATAAGATCCCATGTTTTCTCGGGTTCTTCTCCCTGCATTGTTTTGGGAACGCCCAGAATACGAGGACTGTTCGGCTGATAAAGATTAAGGCATCCGGCGTTGTCGCCGTCCTTGACTCGAAACGCCTGAACGTGAACATCGAAAGCTACGAAAGCGTCTTCGTCGTCGCTTTGCATGGGAAGGTTTTCTCGGCCGGCAGTCGTATTCAAGTCGTCGTAAACCGGAAAATTTGTTTCGACAATTTCTTTATTGGACGACCAGGGAAGAGGTTGGAGTCGAAAGGCCCCGACAGACACGACGAGAAACAACGTCGACGCAACAAGTCCAATACAAAGCGTACTGCGTGTACGGTTTCTCGACATGTTGGAAACGGCGAACGAAAACGGACTGTTTACCAAGGAACGTTCCCAACCGATTCCCTGGTAGTAATAGATTTGCCCGAGACAGAAAACAAGCGTTAAGGCTCCGACTCCGAAGAAGAAACCCGCCCGGCCTACAGGATCGTGAAGCCAAAGTTGTCCGAGTGTCACTGAAAGGATCATGAAAAAACCGTAGACGACACAAAGCGTCTCGAGAACCCATCCGGGGATTGCGGCGAGTACACCTCCATCCCCGGCTCTTTGACGAGACGAAGAAATTTCGCCGTGGAGGAGCGAGTTCACGGGGATTTTCGTAACTCCGCGAACAGACCAGAGAATCGTCAGCACGGAAAGAACAACGCCGCTTCCGAAACCGATCGCGAGACTCAGCGGATTGACGTACGGTTTTAAAAACGGAACCGTGATCGCGTCGACCCACCATGTCGTCAGACCGTACACTATGAGCCGGGCGTAAAGCAAACCGAGCAACACGCCGAACGCCGAACCGATCAGCGCAACGATAAATCCTTCGCCGACCAATGATCGCGCGACCTGTTGCCGAGTCCAACCGACCGCAAGGAGAATTCCGATTCGCCGTGCCTTGATTTCGACCGATAATCGGAACAACATCAACACGAGCATCAGCGCTGCCGCGATGATAAAGAAACTGAACGAGAGAAAAAGCACCGAAAACGGCGTCGTCCCCGCAGACGCTTTGAGTCCCTGTTCCTTGACGGGCAAAAAATTCAGTCCAAACAGCGACGGCGGAAGCTCGCTTGCGAAATTCTCAACTCTCAATTCTCCATTCTCAACTCGATACGTCGTAACGTCGCCGAAGCGGCTTCCCCAGAGTTTTTGTCCGATTTCCAACGGAACGAACGCTTTCGGAGCGGCACGGTGTTTGTCCCAATAATCCTCGTCCTTCTTGCGAATCTTTTTGGCGTCGAACGGAAACGGGGGATTCCAATCCGCGATGGAAACCTCGTCCGTAAACCCTTTCACTTCGGGAACTAATTTCGGATCGTAAATCTCGTTGATCTCCATCAACGTGAATTTTTGTGACGTTTCGACCGTCTTGCCGTGGACGCTTTCCGGTTCGAACCACGACAGTTCGATTTCGTCGCCGAGCTTCGCGTCGAGATCGTCGGCGGTCCAGCGATTGAGCGCAATCTCAAAAAGAGCCGGGGGTGTAGGCGTACTCGCCGTAACCCCCGGGTTCGTCGCGTTTTTCTCCGGGGCGGGCAACCCGGGGATTGCGCGAGTACGCTCCATCCCCGGCTCTTTGGGGAGGTCGATTGCAACTACCGTTGAGTACGGCGTTTCGCGATTATTCTTGACGTTACGAATTTTCGTCGCGAGATAAACCAACGCCGGTTGCGCGTCCTTTCCCCATTTAGCCCGTACTCGGGCGCCCTGCTCCTTGGTAAACATCATCCGTGCCGATTTCACATAATTTCCGTCGACGCTGATTCCGAGATCATCAAGCGTCGGTTTGAATTTCTCTTCGAGCCGTTCCCGTTGTTCCGGCGTCGAAACGATTTCCGGCGAATCCGTTTCGAAAAACACCGTGTTGACTTTGTCGTCGACGCCGAGTTTCCGTTGCAGCCAATCAAGCGGCACGATGCAGAGCGGTTCCGCTTGCTGATCCGCTTTGAGGGAAAAGCGGCCGATTCCCGTATCCGGGATGATTTCCTTGAGTTTGAGTTGCGACCGGATCAACGTATCCTGGCGGCGGCCCAACGCGCTGTCCGGCGGGATTTCCTCCAAGGAGTTGAACCGCAACGAAATCGTGTCGCCGGGTTTGACTTTGAGCCGTTCGGCAAGGATTGCGTTGATGATGATTTCGTCGCGAAAAACCTGCAATCGCAGATTGCAGCTCGTTAAGAGTTGCGTTCCGCTGACGTTGCCGTTCGCTTCCACGGCGGCGGGGAGCAGAATCGCGGCTTCCGACTCTTTCCATGGGGCTTCCAATGGAATCTCCGGCGGCGCGAAAAAACTCGCTCCTTGCAACATCGTGTCGATCTTGCCGAGCCGGTCGAGCGTCAGCGCCCGCAGGCTGCCGCGCATCGAGTCGCCGACGAGCAGCGCCCCCGTCAGCACGGCGGTCGCGCAGACGACGCCGAGCATCACCGCGAAGTTGATCCAACGGTCGTACCACAAAGAACGGAAGATCATCGTGATATCCTTCGGTTTGAGGAAAACATCCACTCAGGCCTTCGCCAGAAATAAACCGGCAAACAATGGAGTGAAAGAGTGGAAAGTGAAAGAGTGAAAGAGTGAAAGAGAAAATACAAGGCGTGATATGATCATCGCTTGCGTCTCCTTCACTCTCTCACTCTTTCACTCTCTCACCCTTCCGTTTGGCCAAGTATTTTCTGGCGACAGCCTCAAAGTATACGCGGAAACTCTTGCCGGGAAAACGTTCTCGGAAAATTTTGCCGAAAACGGGGATTTTTCCGAACAATCCGCTCAATGATAACCTATATTAAGTCGGAGACGTTTTCTTTGACCGAAAAAGGAGCGAATCATGTCCCCTACGAGAACAACAACGATATTTTTTTTCTCCGTTTTCCTATTGACGACGTCTTCGACGTTCGGGGCGTTCGGCGACTGTCTTTGGGGGGGCGGCAACGAATCGACGGCGTACACGCCTCCATATTATCCCGGAATGGGCGGCGTGACCTTGGCCAACGCCCCGTCGCCGCCGATGAACCTTGGCGCTCCGGATTCGGGGATTCCCATCCAAGGAACGCCGACGACGCAGCCGCTCGTCGTCCAACAAGCGAACATTCCCACGATTCCGACGATCACGGTTCCGACCGGACCCGTCGGCGCCGTCGGCCAACCGGCGACGTCGCCCGTTGCGACGGCAACGCTTCCCAATCTACCGCCGGGCTCCGAGTTGATGTACATTTTGCCGCCGAAGGAGATTCCCGCTGAACAGTGTTCGCCGCCGGGAACACCGGCCGTCGCCGTGCAAGTCGTTTCGCCGACCACACCGGGAGCGATTCCCGTTGCCGTACGGAGCATGACGGTCACGCGGCCGAAAATCGACTACGAATGGACCTACGCTCCGATCACTGAAACCACCGAAACGCTCGTCAAGGTCGTCGATCCGAGGACCGGAAAGACGCTTCGAACCTACTGTGAAACCGACGAACGCCGTTCGACCCTGCCTTGGCCGCATCGCAAGGAGGTCGTTTCCTACGAACAGGTTACGGTCCAGATCGCGACGCCTCTTTCACCGGACGCCTTACAACGGATTTCTCCCACACCGCAACCGAATCCCGTCGCTCCGACAGTCCAACGGGTTGGTCGTCCTTTCTCTTCGGGCGAGTTGACAACCACGATTCTCGTCGAGTAGATTTGGCAAACGGTTCCAGCCCCGAGTGGAGGCGGTACTCCGCCGGAGCTTGGGATTTCCTTTTCGGTCGAAAACGAAAAAGGTAATTTCGGACCGTTTTCAGTAGTTGTACTGTGCAAGGGAGCGGTAAAAAACAACCTATCGAAAAGAGCCCCGAGTGGAGGCGGCCGAAAAATCAATACGGCGCCGTAACTCGGGGGTGGAACCGGGCTTGATTTCGTACAATTTGAAATACTATTTTCGCGCAAGCTCTAAACTTTACCGTCTCCCCTCCGACACTATCTACACAACTTTTTTTAGACCACGGAACACTCGGAATAACGGAAGAAACGGAAAAAGTTGAATCAATATTTCCGTATGTTCCGATTTTTCGAGTATTCCGTGTTCTCTAAATAGACGTGAAATCATCCGTGAAAAGACTGTATTTCCACGGATAAAAATTGTGTAGATACTTTTGCCCGAGGGAGAGGGGAAAAGATTTGACTTGCACAGTACAAGTATACCAGATTCTTTTTGGCGATTATTCCGTCCAAAACGAAAACGTCGCGGTTTTACCCGGTTCCAATGTTCCGTAACGATCGTCGATTCCTAAGGCTCGGGCGCCGTTCAGGGTTCCCATTCGAACGACCGTTTCGAAGGAAAGGTCCGGATAGGCTTTTATCAAGAACTTTATCTCGTTCAAAAGACTCAAGTCGGGACTCGACGCCAAACTGTCGGTTCCCAAGGCTAAACAGACGCCGGCGTCGAGCATCTTGCGGAGCGGATACGGAGAATGTCCGAAATAAGCGTGGGTTCGCGGACAGTAAACGACCGACATCCGTTCGGAGTTTTTTCCAATAAACGCAATTTCCTCGGCGTCGAGATAGTTTCCGTGAACGATCAGCGTTCTCTCCGCCTCGGAAAGAAGTTTCAGGTAATCAAGCGGCCGGTCGCCGACAAGAAAAGATTCCGGATCATAATTCGGATCGGCCCGGCGCATCAGATCGAGCAACGGTCCGCGACGAAAACGGAGCAGTTCGATTTCCTCCGGGCTTTCGGCAAGATGAACGGCTAACGGAACATTCCAACGGACCGTTTCCTCGAAAACCGTCCGATGAACCGTTTGCGGAGCGTGGGGCGAAAGACCGAATCGGGCTGAGGATTTTCCGGCGAGCAGGCGTCGGGCTTCGTCGAGTCTCGCGGCGGCGGCGTCCGGCGTCCACGCAATGAGTTCGTAAAACGAAATCCGCTCCGGAGTTTTCGGTAACCGTTCGAAATCAAGCGTCGGAATCGGCGGAACAATGTCGCCGATCGCCACCGTTTCGGAAAGGATTTCCGGCAAAAGAGACGCCGTCCAGATTCCCTCTTCGGCGTTGTACGAAGAACTTCGGCGAAAAGCCATCAAACGGTCGATCCAATCGACAAACGGTCGCCGCGTTCCGACAAGGGGAACGTCCAACTGTTGCGGTATTTGGCTCAATTCGAGATGGGCGTGCGCGTTCACGACGCCCGGCAGGATGCGGCAGTCTTCGCCAAAGTCGAACACTTCCCGCTGCGTCGGCGAGGATCCTACGGACTCGATGAGCCCGTCGCGAACGTTGACGAAACCGGATTCAAGCGGCAGCGACGAAACCGGATGGATCCAACGGGCGCTTAATGAATAGGAAGTCGGTAACATGGGACCGTAGTACAAAGTTAAGGAATTGAGTTTCGTGGAAACGGAAAAAATATCGTCATCCCCGCGAAGGCGGGGACCTAGAGAACAGGTTTTAATAGGTTCTTGCACACGTTATTGACGGATGCAAACGATCAATAACGTTTTCCGTCTGGGTCCCCGCCTTCGCGGGGATGACGGGTCATTGATCCATTCTCATGAACAAAATTTTCTTAACGTTGTCGTCGACGTCTTTCAAAGGGAAGAGAAAGCTCTCAAGATATCTCGTTTCTTCAAAATCTCCAAGTCCGCTCAAAATTTTTGACAAAAAACGCAAATTCTTTGTCGTGGCTGACAAAACTGCCAAATTGTGTTAAAATTTACCGAGTGGGTATTCTGGAAGTTTTGTTAGTGGCTTCAATCTTGGGGAACTGTCGTATGCAACGCGAAATTCGTTTTATGTCGCTGGTCGTTTTTCTTGCGACTTCGCTGGCTTTATCGGGAACGGATGTCTTGGTCCGGGCTCAGGACGATGACGAAGGTTTTTTCACCGTCCCGACCGTGACGGTAACGGCGTCGACGACTTCGACGGCGGTCGCCCCTAAAAAAGACGACAAGGACATCCCGAAGCCGATCAAAGAAGTCGTTCCGGACGCCCAGAAAATCGATGGAATGATCACGCTGTATCGGAAGAAGGACAAACTTTACGCGGAGATCGCCGGGAACAACCTGAACACCGATTATCTGATCGCGATGGCGATCGCCAAGGGAACCGGTCGAAAAGCGATCGGCGGCTTCACGTTAGGCGAAGGCGACGATTGGCTCTGGCAGTTCCGAAAGGTCAACGACAAAATCCAAGTCGTCCGCCGAAATATCCGGTTCAAAGCGGACGGCGGTACGCCGGAAGCGAAATCGGTGGAAATCGCGTATTCCGACAGTATCCTGTACAGCCTCTCGATCGTTGCCAAGGGCGAGAAGGGCGGCGACGTGATCGACCTCGACTCGATTTTCATGGCCGATCTGCCGAAAATCGGCGGACGGATGGGTGGCTCGTTCGCCCGGGACCGCTCAATGTGGGGATCCGTCAAGGGATTCGAGAACAACATCGAACTGGAAGTCGCGGCAACGTATTCGACCGGCGGTTTTGGACGCTTTATGGTTTCCTACGACGACGGTTCGTCGCCTGACAGCAGCAGTACTGGCGTGACGCTCCATTATTCGATCAGCAAATTGCCGTCGTCGGGATACTCGCCCCGATTGGCGGATCCTCGCGTCGGCTTTTTTACCTCTTCGCATAAAAACTATTCGAAGAACCAGAAGGACAACCACATGGTGCGGTACATCAACCGCTGGAACGTCCAAAAGGCGGAATTCGGCGACAAACCGTCGCCGCCGAAGAAGCCGATCGTCTTCTGGATCGAAAAGACTGTTCCGTTCAAATATCGCAACGCCGTTCGGGAAGGAATCCTCGAATGGAACAAAGCCTTTGAGAAAGTCGGCATCGTCGGCGCGATCGAAGTCCGCCAGCAGGCCGATAACGATACCTGGGATTCGGAAGACATCAACTATAACACGTTCCGCTGGATTACCTCCAGCGCCGGATTCGCGATGGGACCGTCGCATGCCAATCCGATGACGGGAGAAATTCTTGACGCGGACATCATCATGGACGCCGGGTTCGTCGACAGTTGGAAAAAGGAATTCGATATCTTCCTCGGCGAAGCAATGCCCGTGCTTCTCAAAGGAAAGTCGAAAGCGGAACAGGTCCGAACACTGCTCGATGTCAAAAATCGCGTCGACAAGGAACATGCCGAAGAACATGCCAAAGAACAAGAAATTCATGAAGGCATGAACCAATCGCAGTGTTCCTGTACTCGCCGCATGGCGGGACAAATCGCCTTCGCTTCCCTGGCAGCGGCCCTGCTTGCCGAAGAGGACCAAGCCGTCGAAGAAAAGAAAGACGAAAAGAAGGAAGACGAGAAAAAAGACGACGGGAAGAAGGACGAAAAGAAACCCGAAGAGAAAAAAGACGAAAAGAAACCCGAGGAGAAGAAGGACGAGAAGAAGCCCGAAGAGAAAAAGGACGAAAAGAAACCCGAGGAGAAAAAGGACGAAAAGAAGCCCGAAGAGAAAAAGGACGAGAAAAAGGACGACGACGCGAAAAAGAAGGAAGAAGAAGCCAAAAAGGAGGCCGAAAAGAAAAAGAAGGAGGAAGAAGAAAGGCAAAAGAAGGAAGAACTCAAAAAGAAATCCGAAGAACTCTTCGAAAAATTTCTCTTGGCGGGGATCAAGGACGTCGTGATGCACGAAGTTGGACACACGCTGGGCTTACGACATAATTTCAAGGCGAGCAGTTGGCTGACGCTCAAGGAAATCAACGATCCGAAACGATCGAAGGAATTCGGCTTCGCGGGTTCCGTGATGGATTACCTGCCTGTCAACATCATGCCGAAGGGGCAGCCGCAGGGCGATTTCTTCATGGCGACGCTCGGTCCGTACGATTATTTGGCAATCGAATACGGATACAAATCGCTGTCCGGCGGAACCGATGGAGAAAAAACGGAACTCAAGAAAATCGCGGCGAAACAGTCGCAGAAAGGCAACCGTTACGCTCCCGACGAAGACGTTTGGGTTTCGTACGCCGATCCGTCGACCGACATGGGCGACATCGGCTCCGATCCGATCGACTTCGCGAAGGCGAACAAGGAACTTTACAAACAGCTCCTGCCGAAGCTGCTCGACAAAGCGGCAAAGGAAGGCGACAGTTACCGGGACGTCGGTTTCTATTTCCGGGTCCTGTTTTTCAACACGCTCTTTTCGAACGATTATGTTGCCCGCAACGTCGGCGGCCTGTATCTGAACCGTGACTTCCGGGGCGATCCGGACGGCAAGCCGCCGGTCGTCGTCGTTCCGGCGAAAACGCAACGAGAATCGCTTGAATACGTTTGCGCCAACGTATTCGCCGTGGACGCCTTCAAGATTCCGTCGGAGCTGTACAACCAGTTCGGCAGCGAAAAATGGCTCGACTGGAATTGGAACATTCAGCAGACTTACGATTTCGAGTTGCGGGATATGATCGTCATGGGACAATCCTACATTTTACGGACGCTGGTTAATCCGGAAACCTTGTCCCGGCTCGACGATACGGAACTTCGCGTCAAGGACGGCGACGACGTGTTTACGGTCGCGGAACTGTTCGACAAACTGACGCCGGCGATCTTCAAGGAACTCTCGTCGTTGAAG
The DNA here is from genome assembly GCA_031548665.1 of Thermoguttaceae bacterium. GTDB lineage: Bacteria > Planctomycetota > Planctomycetia > Pirellulales > Thermoguttaceae > WRKP01. Next base: position 10,244 of record JAVBQW010000185.1, on the reverse strand, counting down.
GAAGGCGACTTCTCGCCGAAGAAACCGGCGATCACGTTGTTGCGACGCAATCTCCAGGAATACTATTTCCTGATGCTCGCGGAGTACGCCGGCGGCAACTTCGGTTATTGGTATAACCTGCCGGAGTCCTGCCAGTCGATTCCGAAACAGCAACTGATCGGCCTCTCGACGGAGATCGAAGCGGTTCTGAAAGGAAAGGCGAAACTCGATTCCGCGTCGAAGGCCCATCTCGTCAACCTGAACGAGCGGGTCAAGAAGGTCCTGAATTCGCAACTCCAACAACGGAACCCTTAGCCGTGTCGCCCGCGACGCGATGAAGCGTCCTTGCGGAAGAGTCCGGGACCACAGGTCCCGGCTCTTGATTGAGATCTCTTGATGGAGATCTCTCGAGATTTTTTATTGCTCGAGTGTTACCGTCGCACCGTCCGAACAATCGGCCAGCCGAAGGAGAATGGACGTGTCGTAATACTGCCCTGCCGGCGTCGAATTGTTGATGCCGGTCACTGAACCGTCGGCAAAGAGAAAATTGCAGATCCCGGGATGCCAACTTCCGAATCCGGCGTCTTGCGGCGAGGAATTCAAACGCTCCGAAGGATAGCGCGTCAGCCCGAAACAGCTTCCGCTGCCGTTTCCATTGCAAAAACCTCGTGCGGTGAACGTTTCGCCATCGCTTCCGTTGCCCGGACTTGAATAGGGGCAATCATGATAAGTTCCGGAAATCACCTCCGGTTTACATAGCTGGATGTTGGCCGTCGAAATATGCTTTTCTCCAAAAATGATCGTGTTGCTCGTTCCGTCGGCAAAGCGGGAAAATGTATCCCTGGGTCCCCAGCTCGACCATGTTGTGGTGCCGACGGTATTACCCAACTGGATGCCCGGTCTCATCGCGCTTCGAATCAGTTCACGATTAGCAGCCGGCGGATCCCAGCACAGGATCACTCGCCAATAATAATAGGGGGATGCGACACCGTTATCTGAGGCTTCCCGCTCATTGACATAGACGACGAATGCGAAGTCACCGCGCGGTCCCATCCGGGTCACCGGATCAGTCCCACCCGTCGTGAGAGATGCATCGAAAACGCCGTCGATGGCGTTGATTGCCCGACGGCTCGGACAACGATAGGTACCAATCCGAAACAGTTGTTCCCGTTCCGCAGTGGTCAAGCAATGGGAACCGCCGTTCGTCCATATTTCCTGGTTGAAATTCCAATGGAAATTATCGGTCTTGGCGACGAGAATTTCGTACATCGGCATCTGTTCGACGAACGGAAACAACATGAGGAAGCCGGAAGCCCGATTCCGCGTCAATCCGGCCGGAAGAATTCCTTTCGTGGTATCATGGAAATTATGGAATCCAAGACCGACCTGCTTAAGATTGTTCGTACACTGGGCACGCCTCGCGGCTTCGCGCGCCGATTGAATAGCCGGGAGCAATAAGGCGATCAAGACGCCAATGATTGCAATAACAACAAGAAGTTCAACAAGCGTAAAGGCTCGTTGTCGTCTGCCCCTCTCCTTTGGGTTGACAAGAAGGTGTTTTAACATAATAAATCTCCTTTGAGTGAGTATCCCTGATAATCTACAACGCCTTGTTCCGATTCTATTCCCGGAGCGAAGAGTTGTCAACAAATATTGTTGACAAACAGAAACGGTTCGTTCCGGGACCACAGGTCCCGGAACGTTTTTCGGCTCGTTTCGGAGATCGCCGGAGTACCGGCTAAATTGGGGTAAACCGGCTAAATTTAGACATGCCGGCTCCGTCTATCGGACAGGTTGGGCGTAGCGTTCCGCGGCTTTTAAGTTGTCCAGCTCCTTGTACATGTTCGAGAGGTTCAGCTTTGGAATCGCGAGCGCTGTTTCGTCGATCGCTCCGCTCTTGACGCCTCGTTGGATTTGTCGGAGACCATGTTCCGTCAAACGGACCGCTTCCTCACGTTGTTCCGTCATCCAGTACGAAACGCCCATGCTGACGAAGGTTTCGCCGAGACGACCAAGTTCCTCCGGATTGATCTTCGTTTGAAGATCCTCGAAAATCGGCTTGGCCCGATCGAACCATTCGATCGCGGCCCGATGATTCTTGTTGCCGATCGCGTGAATTGCTCCGAGCCGAAAATACAGGCGACCAAGAAGATAAAGATCGGTGTCGCAACGACGTCCCTTGATCCCGGCTTCCATATAACCGGCGGCGATTTCGCCGTATTTCAACGCCGGCGTGTAGCGTTTGCGGAGCTGATAAATCTGCACGGCGTCGTATAACGACAAGCTCGTCTCCCATTGATATTTCTTCTGGAGAATTTTATCATTTGTCGAGCGGATCAGTTTTTCCCCGGTCGCGATCACCTCACGGATATAAGGTTCGATCTCCTTTGCTTCGGAAAGACCGACCTGCGACGCGAGCACGCAGACCGCGATATTAAACGAATACTCTTTGGAATATCGTTTGGCGGCGAGCATTTCAGGGTCTTCCGCGACTTCCCGGGCTCTGCCGATCCATTTGGAGATTGATTCCTCTTTTTTATCCCACCGGCCCCAAGCGACGTCCCGGGCGGCTCCGAGATGGGCCTCGAACAGGACGTCTTTCGCCGATTGTCGAATCGTCTGGTTCGGATGCTCGATAAGCGTCGACGCCAAACGGATCGCGTCGGAATGATAACTGATCGCGGCTTCATAATCCGGATTCGCCGAGGTTCGGTACAAATCGCCGAGCAACGTCATCGCCAAGGCTTTTTCGTGGGGCACGCGGTCGCAGATTCCCAAAGATTCTTCCAAATACTGTTTCGCTTCCTCGGAACGGTTCATCCGGGTCAAAATTTTGGCCAGCGAAATGTGATAAGCCGGTCGCTTTTCATCGAGTTGGATGGCTCGTTCTCCATGAATCATCGCAGCGTCGATGTTTCCTTCCATTAATTCGATTTGAGACAGCAGCCAGAACGCCTTGGCGTCGTCCGGATTGACCCGGACCGCGTCGTCCAGGTCCCGTTTCGCTTCGGAAGGCTGTTCGTTGAGCGTCGCCTCGGCACGGAGAACAAACGGCTCCGACGTCACGGACTCGATTCCGATCTGTTTGACGAGCAAGCCGTCGCCTTCAGTTTGCGGAGCGAAGAGAAAGATCACGCCTTTTTCGGGAAACACCTCGCCGATGATTTCACCGGATTCGTTGGGAATCATCACAGGACGTCCCTTTTGAAGTTCCGTTTTGAGAACCTCACGAACCTGTTCTTCGGGAAACGGCTCGTCGAGGCGAATGACGATCGAACTAACGATTCCGTCTTTGAAAAAAACTTCGATATGCGTCAGGACTTCCGTCGAGTAAAGATGCACGGTCTGGCCGTTGACAACCGTCGTTTTGCGAGGAACCCCCCATCTTTCCACGACATCGGACTGGATGCTTTCGCCGGGAACCACTCCTTGGAACGACGCCGTTCGAACTGGCGGATGATAGGGATCGGCGTTCGGCGAAACGTGTTGGCTCGGATCGACCACGGGTTTCAGTCGCGACGGAACGGGCGCCGGAGCAGCCGCTCCCATTTCGGACCGAACTCGGGGCGCAGAAATCGTGTCGCTGACCAAAACGGTCGGACCGCCGCCGCCGATGTCTCCCCCCGCCGTTCGAACCGGCGAAGGCGACGAAATGTCGTCCGGTTCCGGCGTCTCAACATATCGTCGACTGACTTTGGGCGTTTCCGTCGGTTGAAGACCGCTGACCGCGTAACCGACCGGCGTATCGTCCGGAAAGACGAGCGGCGACTGCTTCGACGGCGTCGCTGATAGTTTTAGCGGCAACGGAACCGTCAAACCGTCATCGACCTGCGCAAAGATCGCGAAAGGGATCAAGGAAACGAGCAATACAATGCTTAAGCGAATCATCTTTCGATTCTCCAGCGGCATAATGTTCAAAAGATAAAATCGACGAACGATAGCATCTTGGAAAAGCCGTGTCCAGAGCAATTTGGAAAAAGTGAAGACGATCTCGGAAAATTCTCCGTTCTTTTTCTATTCTTCCAACACCTTACTTTCTCACCTTCCGCTAAAGAATCAGGTCGCGGACCGCCGATGATCGAGATAATCGTTCAACTGTTGCAATCGGACAAAACCGTTGAACCGCCAATACAGGCAAAGAGGTCCCGAACATTCGAGGAAAAACGGAGTATCAGGATGATCGCCAAAAAAACAATCAATCGTTGCTTTCTCGGAGCGCTGCTGGGCCTGATCCTGGTCGGTTCGCTCGGTTCGACTGGCTGTGCCGTCTATTCAAACGGCATGACGCTGCCGAATCCGCACTATATGAACAATCGAGTCCAGTATTTCCCGTCAGGCACCGAATTTCCGTTCTCCAAGGAAGCGGCCGGAATGCAAGCCGCCGAAGCGGACCGACTTTAGTCGTGTAAAGTGTAGGGTGTAAGGTGTAGGGTGCTTGAAAACGCGCTTGATCAAAAACCCTACACCTTACACTTTATACCTTACACCTCCTATGGATCTTTCTCCGGCGGCACAAATTTGGGTGAATGTCGCCCTTCTTTGGATCGGTTTCGGTGTCGTCGTCGGTCTCATTGCACGGTCGCTGCTTCCCGGCGAAGAGCCGAAGGGGGCCTTGGGAACCGTTGTTCTCGGGGTCGGGGGAAGTTGCGTCGGACTCTTTCTTTTTTCGCTGCTCTGGCGCTCGGAACGTTTCAATCCCATCGGTCCAGTCGGTTTTTTTGTCTCCGTTTTCGCCGCAATGGGAATCCTGCTTGCCTTCCGTTCCACGCTGACGCTCTGGAGAAAACGTAAGAAATAGTCGGTTCCAAGCTCGTTTCGAGGCTCAAAGGCAAACGTTCGTCGAACCGGATTCCACGTTTTCAGTGGGAGGCAACATCGAACGCGCCCTTGAATTCTTCGCCGTTTTGGCGTAAGTTATTGGGCGGTTTCGATTCTCTCTTTTCGGAAAGGACTGTTCGATGAAATACTTGCTGCCGCTTGTTCTTGGAGTTGTTCTCGGTTTTTCAGCCGTCGGAGCTGAACCGAACCGCCAAACGGAGTTTTTCGCCCGAGCGGTTCCCTCCGTCGAGGGTTTTTCCAAACGACTCATCAAGGACGGCAAACCAGAACCGTGGGAAAACCTCGGCGTCCGCTCGCTGCTCGACAACGTTTATCTCTTGGCGTTCGCCGACCGCTGGAAGGCCGACGCCGAAACGAAGGTCCCGCTGGACCTGACGATTCCGCTGCTGAAACTCGCCGAGGAGATGCAGAACAAGGATCCGGAAAGCCGAACGTTCGGCAATCTCCGTTGGTATTGGAGGACGCCGGAAGTCACGGACCAGAATGCCGTCGAATTCATCGCCGCTCACGCGCTGCCGGTCTGGTTCGAATGTCGGGATCGCCTGCCCGAAGAAGCCCGAACGATTCTCGAACGGATCCTGCGTCGGGCCGTCGACGGTTGCATCAAGCATCGGGTTTCGTCGGACTATACGAACATCGCGATTTTCAACGCCGTCAACCTGATCCTGCTCGGTGAAACGTTCGAACGTCCTGATGCCGTGGAACTCGGCAAGGAACGACTCCGTGCCGTTTTGGCTTGTTTTTGGGATCACGGCGTCTACGAATACGTCAGTCCGACCTATTACGCTCCAGACGTCGACACGCTGCAACTCGGATTTCGATACGTCAAGGACGAAACGCTGAAAGAAACCTTTCGAAATCTGCTCGACTTTTTCTGGACCGACATGGCGATGAACTGGTTCAAACCGAGCCTCCGAATGAGCGGCGCCCAAAGCCGAACCTATCATTACCTCCTCGGTGTTTCGGATACCTCGCGGCTGTTCGATTTCGTCGGTCTCGCTCCGAAGAATCCGAAAGCGAATTCGGCAACGTATCTCAATTCGTTCAACGCCGCGTATGCGCCGTCCAAGGAAATCCTCGCCCTGACGGAAAAATATCCTCGTCGAATCACACAGCGTTGGGGAGCCGAACCGATGCAATGGCGAACGACCTATATCCTTGACGACATCGCTCTGGGAACGGCCGGAGCAGCGTACGGAAAGGTCAAGCAGAACATGGTCTTGACGGTCGATCTCGCTGATTTTGACGAGGTTCCGACCGAAGACGTCAAACCGCTGCCGCGAAATTATTTCATCTCGGACGGTCGCGAAGATCCTTACGGAACCAATCGCTATCCGACGTCCAGCGCTGGACACGAAAAAGCGCTGCATATGGATCAGGTTTGGATCGGCGCCCAGGGAAGTGTCGACGCGGTCGGCGTCGCCCTGTATCCGGCGTGGACGCTCAATGAGGAAATCATGACGAACGTCCAATCCCATTTCGTGTTCCGTAAACCGGACGCGATTTATCTTGACGGACAAAAAGTCGTCCTGGAGGCGAAGGTCGCGCTGCCGATCGACGGCAAAACGCTGGTTCTCCGCTACGGAAGCCGAGCGATCGGAATCAAAATACCTTGGACACGCGACAAGAACGGAGCGTCGCCGGTTCCCTATCTGATCGACGACGCCAACAAACACGGTGTCTGTCGCTTATCTGTCGACCATTGGGACGGTGGGACCGCCGGCCAAGTTGGAGCTTCCGCTCCGACGGATAACCCGCGAGATGGTCGCTCCGCTCCCGATCTCGCTGGCGCGAAACAAGAAAATAATTCGCCGTCTCCAAAAACAGCGTCACGAGTCTCGCCGAAGGACTTGGGCGACGCTCCGGGAATCGCCCTGTGGGTTCGTGTCGGCTCCCATCTCGATTCCGAAGCGAAGTTCGAAGCGTGGAGCAAGGAGTTTTCAAACGCAAAGGTCGACAAACTCGACGTTCAAAAAGACGATGTTTCGCTGCACGTCGCCGGAATCGGCGGTCCGGTGAAAATCGACGGCAAAAACCTGTCGAATTCCAGCGCCGTCATTGAAGTCGAGCCGGCCGGACCGACCGGAATTCTGATGCTCGACGGACAGGATTTGGGACGGCCGATTCTGGAAAAGATTCCTTTCGTCGGCGAGTTTGCCAAGCGGATACACGACCTGAAACCGATTGACGTCGATTCGAAAGGAACCGAATGGGAAGCGGAAAACGGCTTTTGCCTGCTTGACAATCTGACGGAACCCGATGCCGACGCGTCCGGCGGAAAGGCGGTCCGGATCAACGGCGAGTTTTATTGGCCGCTGAACGTCAAGGAAGTCGGAACCTATTATCTTTGGGCTCGCGTCCATGCTCTTGATCCGGAACACGATTCATTTCGGATTGAATGGACGTCTCAGAGCGGCGACAAACAGCGCGGCGGCGGCGACTGGCATCTCGGTCAAGGAAAAACTTGGCGTTGGATCCCTCTCAAATTAAACAACGAAAAAACCGTCACGCCGCTGGAGCTGACGCCCGGTCCCTGGAAGTTGACGCTCCGGTCTCGTGAAATGGACGGCCGAGTCGACAAATTTTTCCTGACGACGGATCCTTCAGCAAATATAAGCCGGAATGGAGCCGGTACTCCGGCGCAATGACGGTCGAACGGTTCTCTCCGTCATTACGGCAGAGTACTGCCTCCATTCCGGCTGCTGTCTAATTTTTTATTTAATCATTATGGAACTTTGGCCCGCAATCGACATATTGAACGGACAGTGTGTCCGTTTGAAGCAAGGAGATTACAATCAGGAAACCGTTTACGGTTCCAGTCCGGCCGCAATGTCGCGGCATTGGGCCGACTGCGGAGCCGAATACCTGCACGTCGTCGATTTGGACGGCGCCAAGGACAAGCGACCGGTCAACAGGCAGTTCGTCCGGGAGATCGTCGAAACAGTCTCGATTCCGGTCGAGATCGGCGGCGGCATCCGGACCGAGGAAACGATCAGGGAATACCTCGACATGGGGATTTGCCGAGTCGTGATCGGAACCTTGGCCCTGAAAGAACCGGACTGGTTCCGTGAGATGAGCCGAAAATTTCCGAATCGGCTCGTTCTCGGCATTGACGCCAAGAGCGGAATGGTCGCGACGGAAGGTTGGCTCGAAATGAGTCGAACCTCGGCCGTTTCTTTGGCGAAAATCTTTGAGGACCTGCCGTTGGCCGCCTTGGTTTACACCGACATCGCCAAGGACGGAATGCTCGAAGGTCCGAACTTCGCCGAGATGGAAGCGATGAGTCGGGCGGTTCCGTTTCCGGTCGTCGCGTCCGGCGGCGTCTCGACATTGAACGATATCCGCAAGCTCAAGGAACTCGGACTGCCGGCGTGTATCATCGGCAAAGCTCTTTACGAAGGGGCGTTTCGACTCGAAGACGCCCTCGGTATCGCTTCAGACTCGCTGCGCGGCTAAAACGCAAGCGGATCGCTAAACCAGTCGAATCATTTGAAATTGACAGCATCCCGATTATCTTCCGCCGACGCCCTTGCACTGCTCCGTTCCGCCGATTTGCTGAAACTCGGCGAAGCGGCGGACGCCGTGACTCGACGTCTGCATCCGAAGCCCGTTCGGACCTACAAGATCGAACGGAATATCAATTATACGAACGTTTGCGTCAGCGGCTGCCGGTTTTGTGCCTTCTGCCGAACGGAAACCTCGCCGGACGGATACGTTCTCGACGACGACACGCTGCTCGCGAAAGTCGCGGAAACCGTCGAACTCGGCGGCGATCAGGTTCTTCTTCAGGGCGGTTTGCATCCGGCCTTGCCGTTGGAGTGGTACGAGCGGATGATCCGGTTGATCAAAACGAGTTTTCCGACCGTCAACGTTCACGGATTCAGTCCGACGGAAATCGCGTTCTTCGCCGATCATTTCGGCTTGTCGGACCGCGACGTTTTGGAGCGGTTTCAAAAAGCCGGACTCGGCTCGTTGCCCGGCGGCGGGGCGGAGATTCTCGTCGACCGGGTTCGAACGATGTTGAGTCCGAAAAAAGCGTCCGCCGACCGTTGGATCTCCGTTTGTCGGACTTGGCACGAAATGGGGGGACGCGGTTCGGCGACCATGATGTTCGGACACGTCGAAACGTTGGAAGAACGGATCGAGCATCTTCAGCGGATTCGGGACCTGCAGGACGAAACCGACGGTTTCACGTCGTTTATTCCATGGACCTTCCAGTCCGGCAACACCCTTTTAGCCGGTACTCCGGCGACCGGCGCTCCAGAATATCTCAAAATGCTGGCCGTGTCCCGCTTGTTCCTCGACAATGTGCAAACCCTCCAAGCCAGCCGGGTGACGCAGGGCTTGATGATCGGAACCTTGGCGTTGTCCTTTGGAGCCGACGACCTCGGCAGCGTGATGATCGAAGAAAACGTCGTCGCGGCGGCCGGAACCGTTCACCGAACGAACGAAGCGGAACTCCGGCAGGCGATTCAGTCCGCCGGTTTCGAACCTCGTCGCCGTTGACCATTGAATCGTTCAGGACGATGTCATTGTTCCCAGCGCAGCAGGGCCGTCAATTGAACGTAAGACTTCCATAAGGCTTCCGTTCGAAAGTTTTATGCCCGGTTGACAGTCAGTGTAGAGTGATCAGTGTAGAGTACCGATTCGGCCAAATCATCCAATACGGTACTCTACACTTTACACTTTGTACTCTACACCCACTGTTCGATGGGTATGTTTTTTTCGAGCGAAAGCCTAAAACGTACATATTCCCGTCTCGCGGACACAATTTGACTTCCAGACCTTCGCGGACGACCTTCCAGTCCTCGGCAATCAGTTCCCGTTCGAAATTTTTCAGTTCGCTCTTGGCCGTCCCGGTGATGAACCTCCGCCCGTCCTGTTTCAGAAATTCGATATTCTCCTTGCTCGTCATGTCGCGATTCGAGCACCAGATGCGATCCGCTTTGCCGTACTTCGCTTCCATCGTTCGGATGATATTTTTATACGATTTGCTGTCGTGCGTGTTCCCGGCGAACACTTCATATCCGAGCGGGGACCTGCCGTCTAGGCGATTCGAGCTTCCGCTCGTCGCGACAAACCATCGGACGGTCGCTTCGCTCACGGTCCATAATTGCCGCACGAAAAGTATGACGGTTATGTTATTGATACGAAATATAACCGTTGCGATATATAAACGGATATCCACCTCGGTGCGGAAGCACCAAACGCCTGGACGGCAGGTCCCGACGGTGTAGGCATGGAAGTGGCTGGTGCCGGATTTGGATTGGGAGCGATAAATTTCGTTGATGTTGTAACAGTGTCTTCCGTGATAAGGTATGAGCACGAGATCGATGGCGAGCCGTTTGGGATTTTTGAACAGACCTTTCGGGAGCTGTCCGGCGAGTGTCTCGTTGATGAGTTTTTGAAGTCGATTGTATTCGGGA
>JAVBQW010000142.1:0-4757 GCA_031548665.1 Thermoguttaceae bacterium | reverse complement strand
GACAATGAATACGAAAAAGGAATCAAAGTCAGCGATGCGGAACTGAAATCGGTCGGCGTCAAAAAACACGACTTCCACGGAGAATGGAATTACACCGTTTATAAACGTGCAATTAAGTAGGTTGTTTTTGACCAAGCCCATACTCGGGAAAATTCTCCGTTTTGATGCCGTCCATTTCATTTCGGCCGATCAGGATCACGGGTATATTCGGATAATCCTGCCGGAGAACTGAAAAAATCGCCGAAATCGGCATGCGGCATGATGTGACGTCGAAAATAATAACGGATACATCGACGGAACCGGCCTTGGAATACGACAAAAAAGCTTCTGACGTACTGCCCACCGCTTGAATACGTTCTCCTAAACTACTTTGAACCCACAGAGAACGACGTTCCATCGAGTCGCACACGAAAAGAACCGGATGGAGTTGAACCGAAATGGAGCAAGGGATCAGACGCGATTTGATTTTGGCGGGGAGCGGCGGAGCTATTGCGTGGAGTGAATCTTCGGCCGTAAAATAAGGAAACCCGTTCGGATTCCATCCGTCCGTACTGGGAATCAGTGTTTCCTGTGCGTCCATTGTTCGAAGGTGGTAAGAGGCGACTTGCCGTTGGTGGTACATGGAAGGTACTCGCAATTCATTGACAAGCATCCAGGCTGATTGCGTGCGCAAGCTGGAGTTCGGCAAAATATTCAGCCCTCCAGTATAGTCTAGAAAAGGGCAGGAAACAAGGAAATTTATGCTGAAACACATACGAAATATTTCGAAAAAACTATGCCGTCATCAAGGATTTCTGGCAGAAAGGTTTCAAAAAGAAAAACGACGGAGAAGCGGCCAAGGAGGAACCGAGGACATAAAATGAACTGGCTGACGCCCCGAACTTGCGGTGCCGGAAACGGTGCCGACATCGGCGAGGCGCCGGAATTGGTATGGTCAAAAACGTACCTATTGGGAACCAACGGGGACGAACCGGGACTTGGCGCAAGTCACGACGGATAAAACCGTTATGACGCAAAGCGTTGTTTCACAACGCTTTAGAAAACCACCCCCGGCAGGATTCGAACCTGCGACCTACGGTTTAGGAAGGAACCGATGTTCGGTTGGAAAAACAATGTCCCGCCCTTGAATTTCCAGTGCTTTGACCATTATAATTCCAGTTCCAAACCGTTTCAAGGCGTCTCAATATTTCTCGGAGTTTTCCAATGTTTCTCCGTAGGCGGGGTAATTTTTTCCGTAATTACGGAGAAAATTACCCCATGTCTTTTCATCGTTGAAATCAAAGACTTTCAACGACCGCTTCCTCGAATGTCGCTTCTGTGCGCTAGGAATGGTCCACAAAAAAGTGATGATTGTCTTTTGTGAACCATCACGGCATGTTTCGTGGTACGCAACGTCATTTGTTTGTGTCAGAATGGTCGAAAAAGCATTTGCGAACCGAAAAACGCGATGTTTGGTTCACAAGACGGTTTGTTTGTGCCAAAAACGTTAAAACAGGGTCAAAACGCCTACCTGTTTTGTCTATTTTTCCTGATTGAAATTGAATTGGCGCCCCTCGGTTATTTCCAAAAGCCGCTGGAAGGTCAATATCGCGGGTTTTCGACCACTGCCTGGTAGAACTTCCTGAATAATTCCTGCTTGTTTTAGTTGCGTTAACAGGCTGTTGGCGGTATTTTTTGCCAGACCGGTTTTTGCGTGGAATTCGCTACTTTGGAATAATGGCAGCGAGAAAATCGCGTCCAAGACCTGAATCGAATAGCAGGAATGTGTCGCTTCCTGAATAATGGTCTTCATTTCATCGTATAGCCCGAGAATGGCTTTAACGGTTTCACAGTTGTTTCGGGCTTGGACGGACACGGCGCGAAGGAAAAACTCAATCCAACCGTTCCAGTCGTTATTGCGGGAAATGCCACGTAGGCGATCATAATACCCATCGCGATTCTTCTCTAAAAAGGCACTGATGTAGAATGCCGGACGGGAGATTTTCCTTTTTTGATGGAGAAACAGAGGAATCAAGAGACGCCCGATTCGACCATTTCCGTCGTTGAAGGGATGGATCAACTCGAATTGAGCGTGCATGACCGCACATTGAATCAGGATTTCGATGTCGTCTCCCAGGATGTACCGTTCCCAAGCCTCAAGATCGCCTGGAACGCGAATCGGATCGGGCGGCACGAAGGTGGCATCTTCGATGGTACAGCCCGGCCGACCGATATAATTCTGTTTGGTACGGAACTGTCCCGGCGATTTGTCGTCGCCGCGAACGCCGTCCATAAGCATTTGGTGCATTTCCCGAATGAAGCCGAGAGAAAGCGAACGGGTTTGCAGCTGCCGCGACGCAAAATTCATGGCCGAACGATAATTGACGACTTCGCGAATATCCTCGGCTTTTTCCTTGGGAGGCTTGAGTCCCGCATCGTACACCGTATCGCTCGGTTCGTAGGTATAGCCCTCGATCTTGCACAGGGCCTCGGCCAGCATCGCGGCGTTGTATTCCTTGTTGATGATCCAAAAACCATGATGATCGAGCTTCAACAGCGACGGAGCGAGCCGATAGTAACGAAAACCGCCGCCCCCTTCCCAGCCGGTTTCCTGCGTCACGCCGCCGGGATCGTCGCCGTCGATCACCTTTTTCATCCGGGGAACGATGTGCGTCTGGCAGTGCTCGCCCAGTTCGACCATGATCCAGCGCCGCCCCATCTTGTGAGCCACCGCCCCCGTCGTTCCCGAACCCGCGAAACTGTCGAGAACCAAGTCGCCGGGGTTCGTTGCGATTTCCAGAACTCGTTGAATCAGACGCTCCGGCTTTGGCGTCCCAAAGGCGTTTTCCTTGCCGAACAGGGCGTGAGTTTCCTTCTTCGCTTCATCTGTATGCCCCACATCTTCATGCGGCCACCATGTCCACGGTACAATACCTTCAACTTCTGACAAAAACCGGATAACACTTGGCTGGGAATTACCATCCTTACCAAACCAAATTCTTCCGGCTTCCTTGAGCTTGAGGAATTCGGATTCTATCATACTCCAGCACCGCCCCTCTGGGGGCGTATGAACCACGCCAGTAGGTGTTGTAATTTTGTACATCTGGTTTGGACGCCATCCCTGCGCGGTCATCGGAATCCCACGCCAACGTCCATTCGGATTGTTGTCTGGATTTTTATAGACTTTTGCTTGTTCCACGCTGAATGGAACTCGGTTCCGATATTTCTTGAATTGCCCGACATTCTTCGCATAGACGAGATAGCCTTCGACGAACGGGAGAAAGTTTTGGAGTTTGATTCGTTTCGCGGGAGTGCGGCGAACGTACTCGGGCGGCGACTCGTGCTCGGAGATTTTCTTGACGGTCCGGAAGTTCAGATGGAATCGTTTGGCGGCTTCGCGGAGGGAGATATTTTCGACGAACAGGGCGTGGCGGACGTCGGTCCAGAGTTGCATGTCTTTCAGCATCGAGTTGGGATCGTAGCGATTGTGAGGAATATCGGAATTCGGGGAGAATCCATTCTCCTCGAAAATACCTCACAATCGCGCCGATCGAGTCAACTCGCGCTGCACGTTTCGACTTCCGAAACCGCCCTTCCGCGCGCTGCACGTTTCAGCTTCCGTTCACTCCGGAAATGGAAACCGTTTCCAATCCCGCCTTCACGAGCCGATACATCTTGGACCTCGACGGTCGCTTCCCGTCGCACAACTTCCCGAGAGCGTCCGCCGCCTCGGGAAAAATTTTGAGCAGTTGCTCTTTCGTCAAATCGATAGCCATATGGGTTGCTCCTTGCTAATCGGGTGGTCATTGCAAGGAAATATTAAAAGACGCTATCTCGGACAGTCAACGAAAATATCTGAAACGATATAGGACAAGATGTAACTGTCCAGGAAAGATCAGAAAAAACAGTCGTAATCCTCGACCAAAGAAATTTTCAAGAAAAACAGTCGTCCTATATAGGACAACTATTCGAAAAGAGATTGTCCTACATTGTAGGAAAGACAATCATCGAAAGAGAATGTAAAAGCAATTTATTGAAGTTGGCCGGGAAGTCAACAATACATCATTCCGAAAAAACCAGATTCGTCGACTTACTGCTGTTTTTCTTGCCATCCGTCTTCTGTCGTCTGGCGATAATAAAAAACTGGATGAGATTCGCCCTCCCTTTTTCTCCAAAACCTGGCATGTTTTGCCCAGCCGCAATTTGGATTCAGTTTTTTGGCATCTTGATCTGACGGCCATATACACCTACTCGAAGTACGTTCTTTACTGAGTGTTTCCATAGCAGTTTGATGGGGTGTTTTTGGCTTTTTATCACTTGGTTCCTTGCGACGAGAACCGCGAGGTTTATTTGTCCTTTTTCTTCCGATCTGTCTTGCGAGATCACTCGCTGTAGTCCACTTTTTATCAGACTGGTTATCGGCAGGCAATTCCTCTTCTTCAGCTTCTTGCTGGATTTTCAACATCAAAGGTGTTCGCTTGTCTTTTGTGCTACTGGTTTCAAGCGAGGAGTTTATTGCAATAATTTCTCCAACAGTATCGTTTTTATCAACAGTCGTTGTGGATGATTCTTGTTGACGTATAGTTTCAAAAAAACGGACGGCGATCAACACGGACGTTTTACTGTACCTGAAAAATTGCTAATCTTTTCGTATTTTGAGGGGCGATTTTTTGGTTCCGCCGAGTGAAGCGGCGACGAAGAGGTTCGTCAACCAACAGTCGCTGTAACGCTTGCCGTTCAATCGCTCCGCCGCACAACTCGCCCCCTCGTTTTCGACA
>JAVBQW010000255.1:0-17814 GCA_031548665.1 Thermoguttaceae bacterium | reverse complement strand
ATGTTGCTCACGCCCTCCCGGGAAATCTTGAAAAAGGCGTTTTGAGGATTCTGTGCGCTGCCGTTCCAACCGCGTTCGGGAATCGGACTGTTTTCCGTCGAAACGGAAATCTGCCACGGGTCATTATCGTAAACGTAAACGCAATCCCCGCCAAGTCCCGCATAGGCCGGTTGATAGCCATAGCCGTAATATATAGCGCCACTCCAAAACCCATCTTCCACCGTCACGACCGTCACGCTTTCATAAGTGTCGTATTCGACAATGTTGTTGTCGTTTTTCCTGACGGTCGCCGTGGCTGTTCGACTTCCAGACTCGAAAGTGACTGTATCTTCTTGGCCGAGCCATTTGAACGTAACAGTCAATTCGTCAGTGTAATCACCATACCATTCCATGTAGGTGAACGGTGAACGGGAAAAAGTTACCGTTGCTTCTTCTCCTTCCGTAAATGTACTCGAACCAACGCATCGCACATAGTATTTCGCTGCGGAGTCGCTCATGCAGCCGGAATCGCAATCACAGCCGCAACCGCAGTCACATCCGCAGTCACATCCACAACCGCAATCACATCCACAGCCGCAGTCACATCCGCAACCGCAGTCACAGCCGCAACTTGGGTCGCAGTCACACCCATCGCCGCTCAATAGGAAAAATTCGTTTTCGAATTCATCCCACTGTTCGAAAACGCCATCCGGGGTCGGTCCGCCCGGCAGGAACGCGAAGTCGACGCCGTCTCGACTCCAATCGGAGTTGAATTCGGTATCGAGAACGACATCGCGACTTGGCGGGCCCGTCGCATCGTCTCCGACGACGTTTGGCGTATCGTCGACGAAGCGTCCGGGCAGCAGGGGGGTGACGGAGAGCAGCTCCCGATTTTCGAGCGACTCCACGGAGAGCTTCCGTTTGGAGAGAGGTTTCTTCAAAATCGAACGGAAAGAAACAAGTTCTGCGGCGGCGTTACAAAACCGTTTCATGATTGTTTTGGCTTTCGTTTCAGGAAGAAAGCGGAAAGAATTGGGCGTTCGAGATTCATTGTTAACGAATCTCGTGCCGAAGTCAAGTCCGCGAACAAATATTTTTTCCGAAACGCGAAAGCGTTTGGCTGGAACGCCCTATTTCGCCTCCGTCGAGAGTGACTCGCCCGAATCACATCAGAAATGAATGTCACTTATCCCTATATAGTTGCGCAATCCGATCGCGGATCGTGGTGTAACCGCGAACACTTCGTTGAAATGTCGTATTGCATGAAACCCGACCTTGCCCTATCATTTTGAAACTTGAGCTCCGACCTTGGGTCCGCCTTACCAAAGACGAGCCAAGGAGGGCCTCATGTCTTATTCTACACCGAATTTCAACGACGTTTTTGCGTCCTGTCAGCTCGACCGCTCCGGCGATCTGCTCGACACGAAAACCATCCGACGTGCCTTCGCCGACGTCGACTGCGATTTCGGCCATCAAGAGCACACCGTCTTCGACAAGTCCACCACCCTCTGGGCATTTCTGCGCGAAATCTTGCGCACCGGCACGAGACGCAACGAGGAGAGGATCATCCTGTGACTCGTGATTGATTTACAACAGCCCCGCCAATTCCTGCACGCTAATTCTGCTCGAAAATTCGGGAATATACTGCGAAACGGCATTCGACTGACATTTTAAGAAAAGATTTTGCCGTTTCGCTTTTTTTCGTAAAGTCAAATACTGTCCAACGATGAGCCGACCAACGGAAGGCGGCGTTGATGGAGCCGAAGGCAGCCGCCTTACCGTGCTACGGTATAAGTGACATTCCGATCGTGATTTCTCATCATTTTCCACGTCCCGTATGCTCGATGATCGCGACGAGCAGAAGGACGAGCAGCGTCTGCAGGAAGATGAGCGACGCCCCGAAAAAGTCGACCTGATAAAGAAGCAGCGAACCGAGGCAACAGATTGCCGTCGCCAGATAAACGGTCAGCACGGCCTGCGTCTTCGTGAGTCCCAAGTCGACGAGCCGATGCGAAAAATGGTTTTTGTCGCCGACAAAGGGACTCTTGCCGTTCCGTAACCTGATCAGGACGACCGTTGCCGTATCATAGAGAGGAACCGCGAGGATCAGCAACGGAACGAACACGGTCTGTCGTGACGCCTCGCCGCCGGAAAACGTTGCGCTGAGCGTCGAGGTCGCCAAGAGGAAGCCGATGAAATACGCGCCGCCGTCGCCCATGAAAATCGTCGCGCGAAACGGATTGTTATGGACCAGACATCCGGCCAGAGAACCGAAAAGAACGATCAGGAATCCGGCGACGAAAAACTGCGGCTGCTGCGACAACGGATTCGGGGCGAACATCATCACGGCGGCGAGAAACGCCGTACAAATCGCGGCGACACCGGCCGACAGTCCGTTCATGTTGTCGAGCATATTGAACGAATTGATCAAACCGACGATCCAAAATACGCTCAGCACGGCGGCCAGCCAATCCGGACAGACCGAAGTTGTCAGACGCCAACCGAAATAAACGGCAAGCGAAGCGACGACGGCCTGCACGCCGATCCGCAGCTTCCAACTCAAATTGAAACGGTCGTCCAACGTTCCGAGCAGGACAAGGAGGCTGCCGAGACCGAGAAGCGTCCAAAGTTGGCCGGAACGAAACCAAAAACCACTGAGATGGATCGCGACTGTTTCCGGAAGGAGTCCCTGCAGATTCTTGTTGTGCAAGGAAAGGAACAACACGAACTGAACGACCGCGAACGGAAACAAAACGCCGAACCAGATTCCGAGGCCGCCGCCGGTTGGAATCGGAGCCGTGTGAATCTTCCGTTCGCCCGGTTTGTCGACAAGGCCCAAACTCGGAGCGAGCCGACGAACGACAAGACAAGCGAATCCACTCAATAAAAAGGCGAGGAAAAAGGCGGAAAGGTAGGCGTAAAGCATCGGGATTCACTCTCCGGAACCGTGGGGCCCGGCTCGTTTTTTGAACGGGTCTTTGATCAAGGCTGTCGCCAGAAAATACTCGACTAAACGGAAGAGTGAGAACGTGAAAGAGTGAGAGAGTGAAAGAGATGCAAGCGATGATCATATCACGACTTGTATTTTCTCTTTCACTCTTTCACTCTTTCACTCCATTGTTTGCCGGTTTATTTCTGGCGAAGGCCCAATATTATCCCCCGGTCAACTTTTTCCACAAGGCCGTCCAACAACCGAACCACGGTGTTCGAGAATTTGCCGTATTTTTTTGTGCGGGCTGCGACGGAAAACGGGGCGGACGGTCGAGGGCCGTATCAATAAAACTCATCAATTCGTCGTGGTCGGCGACCCTTGCGAGGGCGGCGGCCAATTCGCCCGGAGTCTGAAAACGATCCTTCGGTTCCTTCGCCAACATCCGACGGTAGGCGGCGTTGATCTCGGCCGCCAGTTTTTCCGGATAGTCGTTCAACACCTCGTCCAGCGACGGAATCGGATCGTTCAGGTGAGCGAGAAATTTTTTTCGTTTCGAATCGTATTCCGGTCCGCCGTACGGCGTCGTGTTCGTCAGCATGAAGTACAGTGTGCAGCCGAGCGAATAAATATCGGCTCGAATATCGACGGTCGCGGAGTCCATCCACTGCTCTGGAGCCATGTAATCGATCGGTCCCATCATGGTTCCGAGCCGCGTGAGCGATGAGTCGGTCGGCGTCGCCGTCAATTCGCCGAAGTCGAACTTGCCGAGTCCCAAATCGAATAATTTGACGACGCCGGCGTTGTCAATCATCAAGTTCGCCGGTTTGACGTCACGGTGGACCAATCCGAATTGATCGAGATGGGCGAGACCGAGTGCCGCCTGACGAACGACCTCGCAAGCCGCTCGCGGCGGCATTCGAAATTTCCGGTTGGGGGTTTCGCCGGAAAGATAACGGTTCCAAACGTGTTCCATCAAGGACTGGACCGTGGTTCCGCTGACCAATTCCATGACGAGATAAAGCGAGCCTTGCGACTCTCCCGCATAGAGAGCCCGAACGACGTTCGGATGGTTCAACTCGCCGATCAGGAACATTTCCCGGCGAAATCGCAGCTCGACTTGCGGGTCGTCCAAATGTTGTCGCGGCAACACCTTGATCGCAACGAGTTGGTTCAAGTATTTTTGGACCGCTCGATAGACGACGCCCATTCCCCCGGAACCGATTTCCTGGAGTAGTTCGTAATCACCCAACTGACGCGGTTGTACGATGCGGCGAATCACCTGACCGACGAGTTCGTCGTAATCGGGAAAACGGCGTCGATACTCCGCTTCCGGATCGTGCGGCAACGGAAGAATACTCGGCGACGATTCGTCGAGTTCGGGAAGTTTTTTTTCGATTTTCGTCGCTTGGAGTCGTATCTCGATTTCCATTTCGAGCAGTTCCCGAAACAGAACGGCTCGATAAGGAAGATCGACGTTCGGAAGAAAGTCTTCGATGTGCGGGTTTCGACCGGCTTTGAAATCGCGTTCGAAGGCGTCGCAGAGGACGTCGATTTTCTCCGAAATTTCCGGTGGACGAGGATGGGGCGATTCGATGTTCATTTTAGCCGCGTCGCCTGCGACGCGCGGAAGCAGGGTTGGCGTTGTTGCCGCTTCATCGCTCCGCAGGCGAAGCGGCTAACATGTCTAAAACCGATATTCGGCGCCGGCGGCGACGCCGTGCAGGGTGGTATGGCTCGAAACGTCCAACGTGTAGCCGAGTACAAGACTCCAGCGTTTGTCGAGGTCGGCTCGAAGATCCGTTCCAAGTCGGAATCGATCCCGATCGTCCTTCGCCGAGCCGAGTCGGAAACGATTCGTCGCACCGAAATTGTAAACGCTTCCGGTCGCGAAGTCAACGTCGCCGAATTCGTGAACCCATGCCACCGAAACTCGCGGAACCCACGACATTCCCTGCCGAACGATTCGCCGCGAAAATTCCGTTCCGAGACTTGACGCGAAACCGCTCCCTTCCAAGGCGTCGAGCGTCGTTTCCGTGCCGGAATTGCCGGATTCCGTCAAACCGGTTTGTTTGCCGTAAATATATCGCAACCTGGCAAACGGGACGATCCGGTTTTGGTTCCGAACGATTTCATACTCTAAACCGAGCCCCGCAGCCAAAAAGTCCTGATCGAAACTTGCCATCGCGCCGTACGGTCCCAGCATTCGCCAACCGTCGTTGTCAAAATGAGCGTATCCGAGATCGCCGAGCAACGAAAAACGTCCGAATTGTTTACGGGCCAACAAACCGAGTTGGAAACCGTCCGATTCGACGCCGGAATTGATCGATCGAAAACTCATCCGTTCGCTCATATACCCGCCGTAGAAACCGATGCGGCCGGTTTGTCCGACTTGGCGGTCGCCGCCGATCAGGATGCCGTTCAGGTCGGTTTTGTACGCCTCGAAACCGTCGTGAGCGTCCATCCGACCGAAGTCGCCGACGTAACCGCCCCAAAGTCGGAACTTGCTCGGTTTGCCGAAACGAACTCGGGGATCGCAGGGACCGCAAGCCGAGATTTCGTTGTCGGCGTCACGGAAATATTGGTACGACGCCGAATCGGACAGCGCAGCGACAGCCCGTCGGGATGCAACCATTCGGCTCGTTGCGTATTCCGGCGTTACGGTGTGAAGATTTTGTGTAATCGCGGCAACCCGGGCGTCGTCCAGAAAATAATCGCCGAAGACGGTTTGAGCGTTCGTCAACTCATTGAGCGACCCGGCGGCGTTCCATGTATTGGCGTTCGAACGGACCGCGTCGCCAAAGGGACTTTGATAATCGACCGAGACCCAGAGTTCGTGATCGCCGCGTCCGTAGATTTTCGAAACGCCGAGACCGTTTTGAAACCCGTCGTTGACCGCCCAATCGACGTCCCCGGGTCCGATTCCCGCAGCCAAACGATAATCTTTGTCGATGTCGAGTAGTTGCCGTGTCGGATCAATCGCGGTTCCGAGTTCGATACCGTTTCCCTGGTTGAAAATACTGTCCTGATTCGCGTTGCTCGCCCCGGTGAAATCGAACATCGCGAGATTTTCGTCGCGCCGCGTGTCGAACTTCAGCGTCGTGCCGTCGAACAGGTTGACGACCAACGGATTCTTGTTGCCGTCGGGATTCGTCGTCGACGCCGTGGCGTAGGCGTCGGTCGCGGAACCCGTTCGATAATCGATATTCGCCGTCGTCGTCAACGTGAAATCACGCTGGAGGATTATTGTAATTTTTGCCTCGTCGCCGAGATTGCCGGAGAAATCCCCGGTGTTGATCCACGCGCCGCCGTTGGCGTCGACGATGTTTTTGCCGCCCCAGGTCAGTGTCCCGCCGCCGTAGGCTTGGAGATAGAATTCCGCGCCGGCGTCTTTATTGTACGCTTCGACGGTCAAGGGATCCAAAAGCCGAACTTCGCCGTTCTTTTCGGCGAGAATCCAAAGGATCGATGCTTGTTTGCTGTCACCGAAATATCCCGTTTCCGTTTGAAGATAGTCGCCGCGTCCGAAATGGACGCCGCTCGCGGTTCCATTGGCCGAATTGTCGGCGATCACTGTTTTTTTCTTGCTATTCGCTACAAGAACCAGTTCGGTATAATCATCGTTCCCCGACGAGTTTTCGACGAATATCGCGCCGCCCAAGGCGTTGACCGCTCCTCGGCTCTCAATACCGTTTTGGACGGCGATTCCGTCGTTTTCCGCCGTCACGCTGTTTCCGATCAACGTCGAATCGACGACCCAATTGTCGGTGTCGCGAAAATACAAGGCGCCGCCGAAAGCGTTGACGTCCGCGTTCGCCCAGGCCTCGGCTTCCGCCCGCCCGCCGGACGCATGGAGCGAATTCCCGACGAACAACAAATCGGAGACGTATCCGTTGGACGTATACAGGGCTCCACCTTGCAACAGAACGGAAGCGTCCGCCTTGGAGCCGGCCGCCGTCGCAATCGCCGTTCCTCCGATACCTGTTGTCGAATTCCCGAGAAACGTCGAGTTGGAAACTTGGCCCGTCGGCAAATAAACGACGCCGCCGAAAAGATTGGCACAGGATTCGGCGTCCGTCAAGCCGTTCGCCGTTCCGGCCTTGATTTCGACGACGTTGTCCTGAAAGAACGAATTGTGGATGTTTCCGGCGTTACCGAAATAGAGGGTTCCGCCGTACACGTCCCCGGAAGCGAGCGAATCCGACGAGGTAACGGTTCCTCCCGTCGCCCGCGCAACATTATCCTGAAAAACGGAACTGGAAACGTTTCCGTTCCATATATAGACGGCCGCTCCGCCGACACCGGCGCCCGCCGAAGCATTTCCTGCCGAAGAGAGATTTCCGCCGCTTGCTTCGGCAGTATTGCGACGGAATACGGTATTGTCGATGCGACCGGCATTCATCGTCAAACCGGCACCATAGGCAAGCGAGTCGCCGAGCCCCACGGTTTCGCCGTTCGAGCGGCCGTCGAGAAACGTCAACGAGGAAACCATCGAAGATCCGCCGCCGTTGAGACGGATAATTTTGTACTGATTGTGTCCGCTGATGCTCGGGAGCCCGTCGTTGCCGACGATGGCGAGAGAATTCGCGGAAGATGTCGCCGTTCCGTTGAGGGTGATACTTTGGATGTCGTCCTGAAATAAAATCCTGTCGCCGGATTTTGCTCCATCGATTTCGTAACGGAAGCTGCCGACAACGTGTTCGTCGCCGCTGGAAGAAGTTATGGTTCGATCCGCCGCCGCAGCCGTGAGCGAAAGACTTCCGGCAAGGAAAGCGGCAAGGGCCGCATGGAGGAAACTCGTTTTCATGGTAGGTCGATGCCGGAGTACCGGCTAAATGATTATCGAACCCGACATTGGAATTGGACGACACCGAATTGCAGCGGAAGGAGCGGATCGGTGATCTCCCAACGCAGTGTAAAGGAAGAACCGTCGTTCGGTTCGGCGACGAATGCTGCGGGCAGCGACGACTTCGCCGTTCCCGGCAGGAATTCGAGCCGCGTCGTCAGGTTGTCTAAAATCGTTACGTTGCCGATCGGCAAGGTTCCGATGTTGTCGAACCGTAACGTAAATTCGACGATTTCGCCGGGCTGGGCCGATTTCTTCGACGCGACCTTGATGAGCCGCAACTTCGAACTTTGGCTGCCGTCTTCCTTGACCTGAAAAAAGCTCTCCGCGCCCTGTTCGCTGGACGCCGACTGCGGGGCCAATGTATTGATCCGAACTTTAACGCCTTCGGTTCCTTGCCAGGCGCGGGCGCTGGCGCTGCCCTCGGCGAGGTAAGCGAGTTCCGCGCTGCCGATCGACGTTTGCGTCATCCAGTTGGAGTAGAGCATCACGGCATCGACTCCGCCGTAAGAGCCAAGACCTTGAGCCATCGCCGCTCCGGTACTCGCCTTCCGACCGCCGACGCCGCCGAGTTGTGTTTGCGTCCTTGCGTAGCCGGTCGACGCTTCCTGCGCCGTCCAGCCGAGTTGCTCCTTGACGATGCGCTCTTTCAGCGCAACATTATTATTCGCTCCGGACAACGCCGTGATCTGACCGCTTCCGAGAACGCCTTCGATTTTTCGTACCGAACCGAAGCGGGGAGCGTAAAGATGAACCCGATTCGACGGTTCGACCACCGTTCGGCCATCCACCGTATCGAAATGAGCGACAGTATCCTCCAACTGGAGATTCAAGACGGTCCAATCTTCCTTGACCGCGACCTTCGAGTTTTCGTCGCCGCCGTCGGCGAGATATTCCTGTTGCGGCCAGAATCCGGAAACGCTCGGCGGTCGCCAAGTTCCTTGAAAAGATTCCTGACCGTTGCGTTGGTCCGCGACGATTATTGCTCCCCGTTCGTTGAGCTCTGGATCAATCGTAATACTCGACATTTGGCTCGACGTCGGTTCGTACGACGGCGGAGCTTCGTTTTCAGTGAGATAATTGACCCGTCGAATCACGTCTTGCTGTTGTCTCGGAACCAATTCAGTCGGTTGCGGCGTCGGCGGCGTTTCGTAGACCGGTTTGTATTCCGGTTGCATTCCGAGAACTTCCGAATTTGTGCCGGAAATCTTTTCTTCCTGTCGCTCAAGTTGAACCTGAGTGTTCGAGTAAGGCGGCGACGTCGGATGCGCCGCAAACGGATCAATCGGTTGGACCGAAGTCGACGTACAGGAACACAACGACAGAGCGAACATCGCCGAAAAAAACGAAAACGTATATTTCATGGAACGACCTCCTGTCGTATCACAACAACTTCGTCATCCCCGCGAAGACGGGGACCCAGACGAAAGATATTGTTGATCGTTTGCATCCGTAATGAACGAGAAAAAAATCGTTGTCGACGTGTGCAAAAAGTATTTTGTTGCTTGCTCTCTAGGTCCCCGCCTTCGCGGGGATGACGGAGTTTTATTCACAGTTCAATAAATCGGGGCCTGCGGTTGCGTCCCGACGTAAACGGGCCGTTGCGGTGTGTTTTGGTATCGGGTCATCAACATTCCCTGCGGCGTCTTGTCGAAGGCGATCCAACCGGGACAACCATGAAAGAACGCCGGATCAACGTAATTCAGATCGGGAACCCGACCGCCGAGTCGAACAATGGCGATCGGCTGACCGAGCGTTGCGGCGACGTTCAGCGGATCGGCGCCGCCGGGCACGTCGACGGAGATATTCTCTTCAGGCTTGGCGGGAACCGGCATCGCGTTTTGCGGATCTTCGAGATAGATCACCCGGGTCACGAATTTGCCGTCGAGGGCCAAATCGAGGTCTTCCCGCGTGATTTCGATCTGGATTGGAAACTCAAGTTCCAATCCTCGAGGCGGAAAGGTTCGGCCGATGATTTTGATACTCGGAAAAA
Source organism: Thermoguttaceae bacterium (assembly GCA_031548665.1). GTDB lineage: Bacteria > Planctomycetota > Planctomycetia > Pirellulales > Thermoguttaceae > WRKP01. The sequence goes on along the minus strand of JAVBQW010000255.1, from coordinate 8,067 downwards.
TCTCTTTCCCCGGATGCTGCGGAATGTCGGTAATTCGCAAACGATAGTCCGCGGAGAGAAGAAGTCCGACGGCGTGAGGAGCTTCCTGTCGATCAACAAATTTTCCGTCGACAGCCAAAGCGATTTTCGTTCCTTCCGGGCCGTGAATCTTGACGGGCTGAAAATAATTCTGGACCGGAGCACCGGGATGTCCTGGCAACAGCGCTCCCGGATGCTGCGCCAAGAGCGTCGTTGCCGTGAAAAACAGGATCAACGTGATGAGGAGCGTCTTTTTCATGATGCAAGGCTTCAGGCTATAGGCTACAGGTTTTCGCTCGAAAGTTTCATACCCGCTTTATCGATCGCTTGCGTTTTAGCCGCGAAGCGTGTCTGGGTATTTTATTTTCGAGCGAAAGCCTCAGGCTTCAGGAAAAAGGCTTCGGCTTCAGAAAAGGCTTCAGGCTTCGATGGAAAAGCAATTTGCGATTCCTGAAGCCTGAAGCCTGAAGCCTGAAGCCTCTTTTTTTCTACGGAGCGACGTTTCCGGCGAACGGAGCGGCCGACCGGGCCGGAACCGCGACCGGATTGGTCGGCGCTACGGACTGCGACTGATCAGCGGGAACACCGACCGACTGCGGTGAGAAAACCGGCTGCATCTGGGTCGTGTACTGCGGCTGATAGGAAACATTCGGGGCGTCATATCGGACCGGAACCGGCGGCGCGGGAATCGGTTCAGTACGAACGACCGGATAACGGTTCGGCGAATGCATGCCCTGCGGCAACTGCGGCGGACCAGGAATTCCAGAGGTCGTTTTCGTCATCGGAGTTCCGTAAGGAGCAATGTTGACACCGGAAATCGCGTTCTGTGGAATCGAAGATCCGTTGACGGGATAGGATCCCATTCCGGGGACACCTTGCGGCATCATCATGCTTCCCGGCATCATTCCAGGCGGCATCATTCCGGGTTGCATCATACCGGGCTGCATTCCGGCGTTCGCTTGGCTGAGATCTTTGTTGCCCATCCGAATCACGGCGAGAATCGCTCCACGGTTGCTCGCTTCGACGATCGGGTCGACACCGGGTTCAAGCTGCGTGTTGACAAGCGTTCCCACACCGGCCATCGCGAGTCCTTGATATTCAGGATTCGGCAGATAGACGACCTTCGTGATGAAGTTACCGGACAGAACCTGATCGAAATCGTTGTCGGTAAACTCGACCGGAATCGAATTATGAGCGAGGAACGCCTGGGTTCGAGCCATCGTAGGCGCGATTTCAAGCGTTGGATACAGTTCCTTGGCTTGGCGGCCCGGAATGTTCGTCAACTTGAGTCGATAAATCGCTCCCTGCATGAAATCATGCGTTGCCGGGCAGATACAGGGTTGCGAATCAAACGCTCCCCGCATCCGGGCGTCCCAGTTGATCGTCAAACCTTCGAGACCGACGAAGTTGACTTGGGAGGTCGGACCTTGCGGTCGCATCATCGGCATCATGGGCGGACCCATTTCACCGGGAACGATCATCGGCCCGGAAACCGGCGTCGGACACGGAGCGCCCATAGGGACTCCCGGCGCCGGACCGTTCGGAACGTTCATCGCCGTCGGCTGATAGTTTTCCGCGATCACACCAGGCCCCGGTCCATCGACACCATAGGATCGATACGGCGACTGATTGAAACCGCCAGTCATGATAGGTCCTTGGCAGCCGGCTAAGATCGCGAGCAATGCCAGTAAAGATAAACGATTTCGCATCAGGTATCCTCCCCTTTAACGAGACGCCCAAGATTGTTGAAGACGCTCCTTGCAAACAACAAAAACGAAGTATCGAATTGCCGACCGCCGAACGGGAATTCGGAGCGGTCGGTCAAAATGCTCTGGACAAAAAACAAGATTTTCCCTACTCTTCCCACCGGACTGATCCGGCAGAAGATTTTTGTGGAGAGGAAATCCTTTCTCTCTCATTCAATTTCGGTAAACGCGCATGGAATTCTTTGGTAAATCCGTTCAAAATGATTCGCTTCGAAAAAATAGAGCGAAATCGGCTTGCGAACCGCGACGAACAAACGAGCTGCGACCTGTGGTCGCAGAAAAACCGCGAGCCGTTTTTTGGCGTTGTTTTCTCTTTTCGGTCTTTTCTCTGGGAATTCTTCTTGAAATCTCGTTTGCGGCCCAAACGGAAGAAAAAACGTCGAACGCGGAGCGTCTTTTCAACGGAATGTTCGCCAACGTCCAGTTGTTGCAGAGTATCGAAGCCGGAATCCGAATGGACGTTGCGGTTTTAGGAAAGGAGTATTCGGTCCGAGGAAAATACGAGGAACAACGATTGCAGAATCCGCCTCCCGGAGACTTTCAGCGGTCGATGTACCGATTGGACCTCAACTTCGTGATGGATTCGCCCTCTCTGCCGGGAACGGAACCGAATCGCCTAACGATTGTCTGTCATCCGACATCGGATCGCGATTCCGGGAGGCTTTGGCAGTATGTATCGATCGAGGGAGATAAAACGGTTAAGTATTTCAAGCTGGCAGCGCTCGAAGACGCAGTTCGTCGGTCGAACAAACAAGCTTTGCTGGGAAGCGTTGGCGAAATCAAAAATTTGGGCGGTCTTCTCGGAACCTTGAAGCAAATTGCCCGGTTTTACGAGTTTACCGAATCTCCGAAAGAAACTGTCATGGAAGGCGGTTCGTCGCTTTCTGTCTGGAAACTCGTCGGAACGCTTCGTCCCGAGTACTGGGACAAAATGGTTAAAGTATTCGGAGGACTGGAACCGAAAACACAAAACTTTCCGGGACAGATGCCGACGGATATCGAGATATTCATCGGCAGGGACAACGCTTTCCCTTACAAGATCGAATACCAAAACCGCCTTCAGAAGGAGTCGACGACTCGAACTCTTTTGACGCGAATCGTTTATTTCGACGTTTCGTGCAACGGCGAGCCGATTCCGGAGTTCAAGTTTTCCGCCTTCGACAAAGGCGAGTCGCCGGAAGGCGTTTTTCAGACGACCGACGAGACCGCCCGCTTGATCCGTTCCTTGGGGCTGCAATAACGGAGAAGCCGAATTTCGAACTTTTCGGCACATCCACTACAAGCGTTAAAGTTTTCCCGGTTTATCGTCGATTGATTTCGAATGGAACCCTCCTTTTCGGACAATCAATCGTCTTAAATACGACTGGGATAATGAAGTATTTACGCTTTTTTCCGCTCTTAACGGTTTCGATCGTTGTTTTCTTCCTTCACATCTCCCAGACAGACGGAAAAGAGCGACTCTTCGACGAGCTTCAGCTTCAGATGCCGAAATTTTCGACGCCGACGGAGGAGGCGGAGGGGGGCGGTGTCCGTCCGTCGTTCGACCGGGCCCTGTACGGTCAGGACGTCGAGTTCTATCTGGGACAACGACGGCAGCGAAACGGCAGCGGAGGCCGGGTCTGGACGAACATCTATTTTTCCACGGCGGTTCTTCATCCGAAGACGAAAACCAATAAGATCCGCCCGGACATCTTCGGCATTCAGATCGGTTTTGACGTCGTTCGTTCGCAGACCTCCTATTTTTCGATCTACTACAATTACAATCGCACCAAAGAGGGTTTGAGCGATTTAATGAGTTCGAACATCGACAATCACTTTTTCGGGGCGGGATATTTTTTGTATTTGAGCGGTTGTCATTTCGGTCTCCAAGGCGGTTTGGGATACGACCAATACAAAGCGAAAAACGATTTCGGCGATGGAAAAGGCAACGGAATGCAAACGAATTTGTTTACCGAGTTCGGTGTCGACTTTCCCATCGGCAAATGGGCGATCAAACCGTTTTGCGCCCTCCAACACGATTTCGTTTATCACGGTCGCATCGGCGAGGCTCCGAACATCATCCAGAGCGACTGGAACGTTCACGGTCTCAACTCGCTGATCGGATTACGAATCAATTGGAAACCGCTCGAAAACCTGGAATTTCAATTCCGAACGACTTGGATCCATGAACTTTTGGACAATCCTCCTCCGTTTTACATTGCCCGTTTTTCCGCCGTTCATGGAACATCAACTCCGGCGATCTTTCATTACCAAGGCAACTCCGGACGCGATTTCGCCTGGCTGGGCATCGGAATGAAATGGGAGTTTTATTACAACGCCTTTCTTTTCATCGATTACGACGCGATGGTTAACAAACATCTCACATCGCATCTCGGCAACATCGGCCTCTGTCTCGGTTGGTAAAGAACGGGAGCGTTTGCCGATTGGGGGCGACATCAGCATTTGAACACGTATTGATACCCCTCTCCCGAGGGAGAGGGGACGGTAATCTTAAGACTTTTCGCGGTATTCTACTCTATTTTTTCCGCCCCCAATCCGAAAACGCTCCCCTCGAAAACGAGCTGCGACCTGTGGTCGCAGTCCTTGAAAAATCAAGAGATGTTTTCGGTCTCAACGACGTCAGAATGGATTTTTCGAGGAGCCCTTTTGACGCCGTTTCTTACTCCATCGGCTGATAACTTCTATCCTCCAAAAAGGAGCCAGGAAGAGGGGTCGTTTTCTTTTCGACGACCGGTTGCGGCGGTTCCTCTTCAACTTCGCCAAACATATTAACTCGTTCAAACGCGCTCGGGTTAGGACTGGGAGGAACCGGCTCAAGAACCGGTTGTTGGACCAGAGAATCGGGAGCGGGCCGCTGAACCGGAGGAGCGAAAGTTTTCGGAGGAAGCAGACCGGCCGGTCTGGGAGCCGTGGAAAAGTCTCCAGCCAGATCCTCGCTAAAAAAATTGGCAACATTCTGATGATTGGGAAGATCGGCAACACTGGTCGTAAATCCTGGAGCCAGAGCAATGGCGACCCTGGCGATTTTCAGAACAACAGACAAAAAGAGCAGCACGATCAGAAATTCGGAGCCCAATCCTCCGAAAAAGTTTCCGCCTCGTCGAGGTGGAAGCGGACCGCTATCGATCGGTGTTCCTTCGGACTGCCACGTTGTCGGAAACTGGACGCCTGAAGTCCAAGCTGTCGGCGGGGTCGGGGAATTTACCGCTTGAACCGGAGGAAGGACCGGTATTGCAGCGGAAGAATCCCAAGGGGCCGGAGGAGGCATCGGAGGACGGAGGGCCGCCGAATTGGGAGTCGGGGGGGCCGGTTGGCGAATCCCCGACTCTTTTTTTTGTGGAGGAGGGGCCAACGAGACATACCGATCATGAACTCCCGAGGAAAACAAGTCTTCTTCAGGAAAAAGCCCCACAAGGCTTCCAGCCTCGATCATCTGGGTTCCGTCCTCGGTAATCAGCGTCGTCAACTGGTTGATGACGTTGTTGTCCGCCAATTTTTTCAGAGTCAGATCGGAAATCGGTCCGATCTTTTCCGCTGCGGCGTTCAAATAATACCATTTTCCCATGGCGTTTCTCCTTGGGAGACAGAGGATGGACGTTCAAGGCGGGGCGTGTGAGATATTTTCCTTCTTATTTTCAAAAAAAGCAAGCGGAAAATTGAAAAAATCGTCCAATCTTAAAAATTCTCGATATTCCAAAGGATGATTTCGTCGCCTCCGGCACTGAGGAGTTGTTTGCCGTCCGGACTGACCGAGATCGAGGTCACGCCTTTGGAATGTCCATTGAGCGATTTGACCTTTTTTCCGGTTTCCGCATCCCAAACGACGATCGTGCTGTCGCTGCTCCCGGTAATGAGGTGCTTGCCATCCGGCGTGAACGCGACTCCCATGATCTTCTTTTGTTCGCCTTGGAGAGTCTGCAATCTTTTACCGGTCGCGACATCCCAAACGATGGCGGTGTTGTCGTAGGACCCGGAAACAAGCTTTGAGCCGTCCGGACTGAACGCGACACAACGGACCGGTTCCGTATGCCCTTTAAAAACCTTCATCGGTTTCGCGGTCTGGACATTCCACACCGCGACCGTTTTGTCGTTGGACGCCGTTGCGAGTTTCGAGCCGTCCTTGCTGAATACCACACCGTGAATCGCGTCGGCGTGTCCCTTGAGTTTTGCGACAGGATCTTTTCCGCCTCCATTCCAAAGATATCCGGTTCCGTCCTTTCCGCCGGACACCCATTGAGAACCGGCGGGACTGAACGCGACACACATCACCGGCTCGGTATGGGCGTTAAGCATTTTCGGCTCTCCTCCGACGCCCCAGTAGAACACGGAAACGCTGTCTGCCGCACCGAGCGACCGATTGGCGAATTCTCCGGACCCTTTTTTCGGAGCGGCATCTCCCAAGGCGGCGATCAGCGTTCGATTATCGGCTCCGACGGCGGCGGAGGAAACCGGGCCGCTGAGTTTCAGGCTGAACGTTTTCAGGTCGTCGCCGTTTCGCACCCAAAGAATCGCGGTTCCATCGAAAGAGGTCGAAACGAACGACTTGCCGTTCGAGCTGAACGAAACCGACGTGACTCGATCCTTGTGGTTGGTGAACGTTTGAATGATGAGATCCTGTTCGGCCGTCGATCCGGTAGTTCCTTGTTGGGGACCGTTGCCGGATTCCGCAGCCGTTTCGCGTCCCGCCACCGACGGTCGGTTTGGAGCCTCCGTCAATCCCTGAGGAAGCAGCGGCTTTGGTTCGAGGATCAAGCTCGTTCCGTTTTGCAAGCCCAATGCAACATGGGAACCGGCCGTGCTGACGCAACCGCAAAGAATCGGGGCGATTGCCTTGAAAACACCGAGCTGCTTGCCGTCAAGATCCCAAAACGCGACGGTTCGATCCTTGGAAGCGGTCAAGAAAGAGCCTCCGTCGGAGTTGAAAGCGACCGTCGTGATATCGCCGTTTTGGCCTTCGAGCAATTTCGACGGTTTCTTTTCGGCAACATTCCATAAAATACCGGTCTTATCCGAGGAGCCGGACAGAGCCAGCGAGTTGTCCGGACTGATCGCTACGGAAAGAATTGCAGCCTTGTGAAACTTATCGGAAGCGAAAATCGGAGTTCCTGTCGCGGTGTTCCAGACCGCAAAAACTTTATCGGCGCCGCCGGAAACCAAGATGCTGCCGTCGGAAGACAGGGCCAAGTCGCCGATCGCCTTTTTATGTCCTTTGAAGGTCTGGATCGGTTCGGTCGGCGAGTCAACGCTCCAAAGCTGGATGGTTCCGCCGTTTGTTCCCGTGACGATTCGCCGACCGTCGCCGCTGAGGACCGCCGCCGTAACAGGATCGTTGAATTCTGGTAGTTTGCAGATCGTTTTGCCGGTGTCGGCGTTCCAGAGAACAACCGATTTGTCCCGGGAAGCGGTCAACGCGACTTTGCCGTCAGCGCTCAGCGCGGCTGCGACGATCGGTTGCGTTTGCTCCGTGAATTGACGGATTTCCGAATTTTTTTTGACGTCCCAAACAATTGCCGTTTTGTCGACGCCGGCGGTGAGCAGGCGTCCCCCGTCGGCGCTTTCCGCAACGGCTTGGAGCATTCCGGCGTGCCCCGAAAATTCCATCGGCTTCAACGTGGAAAAAGGATCGACTCCCGCAGCGAAGACGGAAGGGCAGGCAAGGAGAAACAAGCAATAAAGAATTCGTCGCATAAAGATCCTGATGGGGTGGGAGATGGGATTTTCTTTTGGATTTCAGATATTTTATCGAAGAATACGTTGTTCGACCAGAGAGTGTTCGGCGAAATCTCCTGGGGAACCTCGAAAAATTCCGTAAACGAGCTGCGACCATTTGACTTGTTCGGAAACGTTATACTGCGAAACGGCGAGAAATTACCTTTTTCGTTTTCGACCGAAAAAGAGCCCCAAGTGGAGCGGTACTCCGCGTAACTTGGGGGTTGAAGCGGGGAAAATGTGCAGTTTGTCCCCGTTTGTAGTATAAATTAGCGAAATTAGCGAAATCAGCGAAATTGGCATTACCTTACTTGGATGATTTGTGCTAATTTGCGGCGTTTATACTGCGAAACGGCATTCGACTGACATTTTGAGGAAAGGTTTTGCTGTTTCGCTTTTTTTCGTAAAGTCAAATACTGTCAAAAGATGAGCCGACCAAAGGACAATTCGGCTTCTTCGATCTCGCCGCCTTATCATGTTGAGGGCAACTCCACAAGATTTACGAGATCAGCGACTTCCTGCCGAAGCTCAAGACCCTCGTCGACTTCGAAATGTTCCGGTACCAACTCAACAA
>JAVBQW010000020.1:0-4624 GCA_031548665.1 Thermoguttaceae bacterium | reverse complement strand
CGCTAATTGACTGACATTTTTCGGATCGTTCAAACAGCCGGCAACCACGCCGTAACTCGAATGTTTACCGGAGGATGAGCCGACCAACGGGAGGCGGCGACGACATGGCCGAAGGCAGCCGCCATACCGTGCTACGGTATAAACGTAAAATCATCCGTGAAAAGACGGTATTTCCACGGATAAAAATGGTATAGATACTTTTGGTACCGGGGAGAGGGGGAAATTCAAGGCGCCGCTCCGTTGGTTCTCAGTATTATTCCGAAAACCGACGACTCCGAACCTGCCCCGTTTTGCAAACGCTCCCCCATGCGACATGTCAGAGTCTGTCCGATGGATGATCGACGTTACGGCAGCGGCACGGCATTGCCGTCGTTGACGGTTCCCAGCATGGCAATGAATCGCGGCGGCGTCACCACGATGAATTGGTGCACGGAACCGTCCCCCATCAGAAATTGGCAGAGTCCCGGATGATAGCTACCGAAAGCGCCGTCGCCGTAACTCGTTCTGATTTTTTCATCCGGTCGCCGAATACCGGGAAGATCTCCGACATTCATATCTCCATCTTGCGCCAAGTTGGTGCTTGACCGGACGATTCGTGTAAAGGCCGGAGCCCACGGATCGCCACCGGTAAGAAAACTGCAATCGCCATTGTAATTGCGATGACCGACTTCGGCGTTTCCTTTGCAAAGATCGATATATTCGAAAGGAATATGTTTTTCCCCGATGACGATCTGGTTGCTGGCGCCGTCGCTCCACCACGCCATCGTATCACGAGGCCGCCATGATCGGGGGTCTGTAACGCTATCCACTTCGGCCAAGCGAACCGGACCGTCGAAACAGCCGACCGAACGTTCCGGTTGTTGCGTCCGATAAAAATGTCCGACACTCGGCTGATCTGCCGGATCCTCGAAACGCCGCTGAAAACTGACGGCAACGGCATAATCTCCCTTGGGACCGAGGCTACCGTAGTCCCAATGCTCCGAATAGGTACTCGGCTGTATTTCCGTAACGACCGATCCGCCGCCGCGACGACTCGGACAACGATAATAGGAAACCGAACCGAATTGCTTGCGCATCTCATCATTCATCGCCATGCTTCCCGTTCCGTTCCCGAGCCACCAGGAACTGGCAAAGCGATTATGGAACCCCGCATTGGCCATATATTCAAAGAGGCCCTGTTGTTCGACGAAGGGAAAAATCAAAGCCCAAAACGACGCCCGACGATAGGAATTTCCACTGGAACCGGTTCCGTCGCCGCCGATGACTAACGGAGGAATCCCTTTGAGCGAATCGTGGAAGTTATGGACGGCGATGCCTAACTGTTTGAGATGATTTGAACACTGGGATCGCCGTGCCGCTTCGCGGGCCGCCTGAATCGCCGGAAGAAGAAGAGCGATCAAGACGCCGATGATCGCGATGACGACAAGTAGTTCAACCAAAGTAAAGGCCGAGCACCGCAGATCACTCCTCTTCTCCAAACCACCAAATCGGTAATTATTCATGACGATTTCTCTTTCGATAAAGATAGGAAGTTGAAAAATATACCCTTCACTCATTCTAGTCGGCGGCTGTCGAAAAAACAAGACGAAATGCGGCGGTTTCCGAATTCGCGAACCGGGACCTGTGATCCCGGCTCGTTGATTACCGTAGATGATAGCGGCGTCGCAACGCCCATTCGAGCGTCAGGAGGACAACGAACACCGCCCAGAACGCGAGCGGCGGCGCCAACGGGACCTGTTCGATGATTTTTCGCTTCATCAAGTCGCGGTTGAGCTGGTCGATCAAAAAATCCGCCGTCGTGATATGGGCGTAGCGGCCGCCGGAAGCGTTCGCGATTTTCGACATCAGGTCTTCGTTCAAGTCGAGGCGGTCGAATTCCATGTTCGGACGGCCCACGTCGATAATCATTTTTTCCGGAGCGGGCAGCGTCTGGCCGTCGACTTTCGCTTCGACCTTGACTTCCTGTTGGCCGATCGTTTTCGGTTCATAGGTTCCGATGTACTTGCCCGGCGTTCCCTGAACGGGTTCCAACTTGAACTCGTCTTTTTGGCCGTCGGGCCGGATCACGGTTCCCGTCACGGTCGCCTTTTCGGTTCCTTCGCCGTCGGCGTTCTTGACCGTTGCCGTTACGGAAACGGATTCCTGCGGCTCGTAATACGCCTTGTCGACCGCCGCCGAACAGGCCGCTTCACGGATCACGGGACCTTCGCGGCCCGCCAAAAAACGGATCATCTGTCCCCAGAATTGCATGAACGGCGAGTCCTGTCCCATCGCCCGGGGACCCTGCTGCCATTTTCTCGTCGTGTCGCCCGTAAAGACCACGGTTCGACCGTTACCGACCGGCTGAAAGGCGAGGACCGGCATCTCGACTTCGCCGCCGCCGGGTCCCGGAACCTTGACACCGGGGCAGGTCGCCAACGTCGTCGCCGCCGGATTCGGAGCAAGCACCCGGGTGCAGCCGTCCAACGTCGGAAGTCCGGTCCGCTTGCTTCCGCCGGTCGCCGTCGGAAAGAAATCGGCGATGTTCGCGAAAATATGACTGTTGGTTCCGTCCGGCGTCAACTTCGGCATGAAGGGCTCCGCGTATTGGCCGACTTCACGGTCGCCGAGAATCACCGGTAGGATTTTGCCGATCGCCGTGCCACCGTAGCCGCCGGGACCCAGCGAATGATATCCGCCGAGCATCAGCAGCCCCGCGCCGTTCTCGACCCGTTTGACGATCATCTGCTGCAAGTCCGGTTTCAAATACGTGCTGTCGATGTCGCCGAGAATAAAAACGTCGAAGGAATCGATCGTCTCCTGATCGGTCGGCAGACCTTTCAACTCGAAATCGTCGATATTCGTCCGTTTTTGAAAAATATTCGGCTTTGTTTGGACCATGGCGTAAAACTGGAGATCGGGGTCCTTCGACAAAAACCGTTCGGTAATCGCTCCGGTTTCGGGCCGCAGGGTTCCTTCGAGATAGAAGACGCGCATTCCGGGCTCGACGACCAGCGCCGCCGTCTGCCGTTCGTTGTTTTCCTTGATCGCTTCGTCGGGCAGCGGCTCGACCCGGGCGATGTACAACGTTCGTCCGACTTTTTCCGGCTTGAACTCGAACACGACGTCCTGCGGTCCCTCGATCGCGTCGAGCGTCAATTCCTGTGATCCGAGCATCTTACGCAAAGAGCCGGGACCTGCGGTCCCGGTTTTCGCGTCGGATTCCGGGGACACAGTCCCCGGCTCTGGGGCGACGTCTTTTTTGGCTGCACGCGTCGGTTCCGTGGCGAAGGTCGTATCCTCTTCGAGAATCACCCGGACGAGCCGGCCTTCGAGTCCGACGGCGTCGACGCCCGCCGTGATACGAGCCTTGTTGTTCAGCGTGAGCCGTTCGGGAACCCGAATGTCGCTGACCTGAACGTCTTTGAACGAGGAGCTGCTCTTCAGACCGGTTCCGACGCCGATCGAGTAGATGGGGAGTCCGATCTTCTCAGCGTCGGCGACGGGATTCCGTGCCGTGTTATGCTGGCCGTCGGAGAAGAGAAATACCGCTTCGACTTCCTTCGAGGGAATCTTCTTGTTGCCGTCCATGATGGAGCTGACTCCGGCGAGGCCCCACGACAACGACGTGGAGGTTCCGGCGGCCTTGAGCCCGGCGTACTCGATCAGTTCCTGGTGATTGACCGCCTTGTCGGAAAAATCGATGAGGTGGAGCAAAAAATCCTTTTCGAGTTTTTCGCTCCATTTTTTGATCTTTTCCTTGACCTGATCGATGCGGACCTGCATCGTGACGACGCCGCCGCCTTCCTGGTTTTCGGTTCCGGCCGCGACGCCGGCGCCGTCGGAGATTCCCATGGACGCGGAGGAGTCGACGGAGAAGACGATCGACTTGCGTTGGACCTGTTCCTTCGTGTACTGGAGCATCGGTCGAAACAGCAGCAGCACGACGACGCCGATCGTCAGGAACCGCAACAGCAGCAGCGTCGAAAACCGTCGCCGTGTCAGCGAGCCGAAGGTTCGCCAATAAAATAACGTCGTGGTTCCCATCGCAAGGAAGAGAACCAACAACAAAAACGGAAAACTGTAACCCTGGGCGAGAACGAGTTCGGTCACGGAAAAAATGGAGAATTGAGAATTGAGAATTGAGAGTTAGGCTTCCGCTCGAAAGTTACATACTCGGTTTATCTATCGCCTGCGTTTTAGCCGCGCAGCGCGTCTGGGTATTTTTTTCAAGCGAAAGTCTTACGGCTTCGTTTCCGCTTTGCGTTTCAGCCCCGAAGGGCGTCGTTGTTTTGTTCGGTGACGACAACGAGTCCGGGAATTCCGATGAAATCCTTGGCGTTGTGCGTCAACAACGGACAGCCGATTCCCAAGGCGGTTGCCGCGATCCAAGCATCGCCGTTCGCAATCGGGCGTCCTCGACGAATGGTCAAGACAAAGGCGTACCATTGCACGATAAGATAATCCGGGTAGATGATTTTGTAATTCGAGGCGATTTCCTTACTTGTACTGTGCAAGTTCTCGGCGTTGTTTGTGAACGCAACCTTGATTCTGCCGCAAGACTGGAGGCTGGAGACCGGAGGGAACGGTTGGAAACCGGGAACTCCAGCCTCCGGCCTTCAGTCTCCGGCCTTGTTCAGTGTTC